>CALZHW010000094.1 GCA_945787125.1 uncultured Ectothiorhodospiraceae bacterium | reverse complement strand
CCAAGCGGTCATTAAATTAATGTTGACCCGTGGCAGCGGTGGTCGTGGTTATAAATTTCCGCCAGCCTCGAAGTCGAATAGAATAATCTTTCGCTATTCGTGGCCTGAGTTTAATCCCGACTATGATTACGGAATTTCACTCTACCTTTGTGAAACACGATTAGGTTTGCAACCGAGATTAGCCGGAATAAAACATTTGAATCGTTTGGAGAATATTCTGGCGCGCAATGAATGGCAGGATGATCAATTTGCTGAAGGTTTAGTATTGTCCGCTAATGAGCATGTTATTGAAGGCACAATGAGCAATGTATTTTGGAGCAAAGCAGGGCGGTTATTTACCCCGCGCTTAACGCAGTGCGGCGTCAATGGTGTGATGCGTCAGCATTTGATAAAACTCGCCGCAACACTTGAAATTGATACTAGCATTGATGATTTTCATTTGGATGCAGTCATTCGTTCAGATGAAATATTCGTTTGTAATAGTCTGGTCGGTGTTTGGCCGGTGAAATCATTTCAACATAAACACTTTGACGTGACTGTAGATGGCAATCCAGTGACGCGAAAACTGAAAAAAATGATGAATGTAGAATGGCAAAACTAATCGGTAAATTGCTCGGCTTATTAATTATTGTTGTCAGTTTGGGCCTTGGCTGGCTCTGGCAAAAAATTGATTACTTTACAGATGCGCCCATTCACTTAGCAACTGATTCTATTGAATATGAAATTAAACCCGGTAGTAGTTTAACTAAGGTTTCAAAGCAGCTTGTTGAGCAAGGACTGATTGAATCGAGTAGCGATTTTTTATGGATGATCCGTTTAAATGACTTATCATCCAATGTTCATGCCGGGCTTTATCAAATCCCCTCGGGCATAACACCCAAAGAATTGTTGCTGATGTTTACCACGGGCAAGGTCAAGCAATATTCATTCACCATCGTTGAGGGCTGGACCTTTCGTCAATTGCTAACCGCGTTGGCCGGCATGCCAAAAATTAAACCGCTGTTAAAGGGCAAGAGTAACGCAGAAATTATCGCCGCGTTAGGCTTGGATGAGACACATCTTGAAGGGTTTTTCCTGCCGGATACCTATAAATTTCCGGCCGGTACCACGGATATTGAATTTTTACAGCGGGCATATAAAGCTATGCAAACAGTTTTAGCAACAGAATGGATGCAGCGTGATATGAATTCCCCGCTCAAGTCGGCGTATGAGGCGCTGATCCTCGCTTCCATCGTTGAGAGAGAAACGGCAGTTGCCAGTGAACGCGCTACTATTGCCGGTGTTTTCACCCGTCGACTACAGAAAAAAATGCGCCTGCAAACCGATCCGACAATAATTTATGGCCTGGGTGATGACTTCAATGGCAATTTAAAGAAAAAACATTTGCTGGATGCATCAAATCCGTACAATACCTATCGTATTCGTGGCTTGACGCCGACACCGATTGCTTTGCCCAGTGCTGACGCCATAAAAGCAGCTTTACATCCTGCGCCAGGGAAACAATTGTATTTTGTCGCCAAGGGTGATGGCAGCCATTATTTTTCAGCTACCCTGGAAGAACACAACACCGCCGTGGAAAAATATCAAATCAAAAAACGAAAAAGTAATTATCGCAGTACGCCGGAAACTAAGGATCAACGTTCATGAGTCAGTTTATTACCATTGAAGGCGGCGAAGGCGCAGGCAAAACAACAAATATTCACTTTATTGTTGATTATTTGCAGCAAGCTGGAAAAGATCTTGTGATCACCCGGGAACCCGGCGGCACTGAGATCGGTGAACGTTTAAGAGCTTTATTGTTAGATCCAGATAACAAAATAATAGATTCTCGAACTGAGTTGTTGCTGATGTTTGCCGCTCGCGCACAACATATTGCCGAAGTCATCAAACCCGCACTCGCTCAAGGCAAGTGGGTGATCTGCGATCGCTTTACGGATGCAACCTACGCTTATCAAGGTGCCGGCCGAAAAATAAGTCGGGCAGACATCGCCATATTGGAGCAATGGGTGCAAGCTGATTTGCGCCCTGATATAACAATTCTGCTGGATGTGCCCGTCGATATTGGCTTGCAGCGGGTTAATCTTCGTGCTGATCAGGATCGCTTTGAGCAGGAAAAATTGCAATTTTTTGATTCTGTGCGTGAGGCCTACTTAAGCATGGCCAAAGCGGAACCTAAGCGATTTCGCGTAATTGATGCCAGCAAACCGTTGGCAGAGGTACAAGCTTCGTTGCAAGCCGTCTTAGCGAAGGTTTGCGGCACTTGACTCATTTACCCTGGCAGCAAACCCAGTGGTTGGCATTGAATGAACGAATTGCGCAAAACAAAATTCCGCATGCGATGCTTTTTCAAGGCCCACAAGGTATCGGTAAAATGCAGTTTGCCGCGGCTTTTGTTAAACGCTTGTTTTGCACAGCACCGACTAACCAGCACGCCTGTGGGCAATGTGATTCCTGTCATTTGTTGTCGGTTCACAATCACCCGGACTTAGCCGTTATTCGCTGTGATGATGACAAAAAAAATATTTCGGTTGATCAAATTCGTCGTCTTGTTGACTATGCGGTTCTTTCACCGCATTCAGCAAAATATAAAGTAGCAATAATACATCAGGCAGAACAGATGTCGGTCAGCGCCGCTAACAGTATTTTAAAAACCTTGGAAGAGCCACCAAAATCTGTTTTGATTATCTTGCTCACGCATAAACCGGAGCAGCTTTTGCCGACCATTTTGAGCCGTTGTCAAAACGTCTTTTTTACCTTGCCCCCGCTCGAAATGGCTGATCAATGGCTTGCGGCACAGGTGACTGACAGTGCGCGACGACAAGCCTTGCTGGCACTGGCTAATGGAGCGCCATTGAAATCCCTGGAGTATGAAAGTGAAGGTGTTATCGAGCAACGGCAGATGCAGTTCGAAACATTGCTGGAGTTACTTAGTCGCAAACAAGACCCCGTGAGCGCTGCTAGTCTTTGGTTGAAGTTTGACCTGGAGTTATCGTTAAATTGTATAATCAGTTGGGTTATTGATGTTGCGCGCTTGAAAGTTAGTCAACAAGCACCCATTATTACAAATTCAGATTTGCAGCAAGATCTGTTAAATTTAGCAGCTAACGCCAATTTACAGCAAATACTGGAATACCAACAGTTTTTGTATGAATGTCTTGTTTGGTCCAGATCCAATATCAACACGCAACTGTTGTTAGAAGACATTCTCATTCGATGGATCCGTTTATTTAGGTAAAGCAGAATATTATGGCAGATCATAAAGACCAACATATAGACAAGCATGGCAGCGTTGATGAAACAATTTACATCGATTTCCCGAATAAAGCAGAGTTATACAAGGCCTACATGCCGTTTGTAAAAAACGGTGGTTTGTTTATTCCAACCACGAAAGAACATTCATTAGGCGATGAATTGTTTGTGGAGCTGGGATTGCCTGATGAAAGTGATAAAATACCCGTCTCTTGTCGTGTTGTCTGGATTACTCCGGTAGCGGCTCAAGGCAGGAGAACACCGGGTATCGGTGTACAGTTTGGTGATATGGGAGCCGCCGACCAACAAATTCAGAGTTGTCTTGGCGGAATACTGAAATCTGAAGACTCAACTTTTACGATGTGAAAAAACTATGTTAATTGATTCACACTGTCATATAAATTGCTTGAAAGGCGCAGAAAAAAAACAAGCCGTAGAAGAATACTTACAGATAGCCAAAGAGTATGGTGTCGATGAATTTCTTTGTGTGTCTATCGATTGGGAAACCTGGCCTGAGGTTATCGCTATCGCCGAAGATCATCACAATGTTTATGCATCGATTGGGGTGCATCCCAATCATGATGAAGGCTATGAACCGACGATAAAAGATTTGTTAGAGCGCGCTCAACACGAAAAAATTGTTGCTATTGGTGAAACTGGATTGGACTATTTTCGCAGTGATGGCGACTTGACTTGGCAGCAAAATCGATTTCGCACACATATTCGTGCCGCTAATGAATGTCAAAAGCCGCTTATCGTCCATACCCGTGATGCGCGTGAAGACACCATAAAAATATTACAAGAAGAAAGTGCCCAACATGCTGGTGGCGTATTGCATTGTTTCACCGAGAGCTGGGAGATGGCAAAATCCGCGATGGAATTGAATTTCTACATTTCCTTTTCTGGCATTGTCACGTTTAAAAGCGCGGTTGAACTGCAGGAAGTCGCCAAGATGATGCCATTGGATCGAATGTTAGTGGAAACAGATTCACCTTACCTGGCACCCATGCCACATCGTGGCAAACAAAATCAACCGGCTTATACCAAATACGTCGCTGAATATATTGCAGAACTGCGTGGCATTTCCTTTGACGAAATCGCCGCAAGAACCACTGAGAATTTTAATGCTCTTTTTAAGAAAAAATAACTGATGTCATTGCCTCCCCTATATTTAAAAAAACGTGAAGAAAAACGCCTGCTAGCTGGCCATCTTTGGGTGTACAGCAACGAAATAGATACTGACAAATCGCCTCTGAAAAATTTTTCCGTGGGACAAAACGTGAATCTTCTCGGCAGTAGTGGTAAAAGTCTTGGCAGTGCTTACATCAACCCTCATTCATTAATAACAGCGCGAAAATACAGTGAAAAGAGTCATAAACAGTTTGATGAGTCGCTGATAAGTGGTCGCATACAAGCGGCACTGGCTCTGCGGCAAGATATTTATGAAGCACCGTTTTACCGTTTGGTATTCTCCGAGGGAGATTACCTGCCAGGCCTGATCGTTGACCGGTATGACGATACGTTTGTTTTGCAGCTCAATACTGCCGGTGCTAACATTGTAGAGCAAGATATTCTGTCGGTCATTGATGACTTGTTCAATCCTGCAAAAATTATATTACGTAATGATAGCGGAAGCCGAGCGCTGGAAAATCTTGAACAGATAGTCGGCATCGCGAAAGGTGATGACTCTTCTTTGGCGTACTGTGAAGAGAATGGCACTCGCTTTCAGGTTGATGTTATCCAGGGGCAAAAGACGGGCTGGTTTTATGATCAGCGTTTGAACCGTAAACATGCGTTAGACTATACGGCAAATAAAAATGTACTGGATGTCTTCAGTTATACCGGAAGCTGGAGTGTTGCCATGGCCAAACACGGCGCTCGTTCGGTGACCGCAATTGATAGTTCTCAGGCAGCGTTGAATACACTGATAGCAAATGCTGAACTCAACGAAGCGGAAGATAAAATTACGACCCTATGTGATGACGCCTTTACTGCCATGCGTGAACTCAAAACAGCGCAAAAGCAATATGATGTGGTGATTATAGATCCGCCGGCATTTATTAAACGCAAAAAAGATCTAAAAGAAGGCATGCAAGCGTATAATCGCGCGAATCAACTCGCCATGAGTCTGGTAAAACCGGGTGGCATGATTATATCCAGTTCCTGTTCTTATCATATGTCGTTAAGTCAGTTGCAAAACTCCTTGCTTAAGGCGAGCCGTAGTTTGAAACGATCCATGCAAATTATTCAATACGGTGGTCAGGGTCCAGATCATCCGATTCACCCGGCCATCGAAGAAACTAATTATCTGAAAACGATATTTGCCCGGATTTTGTAATATTTGACCATTTATAAAGGTAACTAAATGACAATTTATGATGTATTTAATGGAGATGCAGACGGGATCTGCGCCTTGCAGCAGTTTCGGCTGGCCAATCCTGCAGAGTCCACGCTTATTACTGGAGTTAAGCGCGATATAAAGTTACTCGACAAATTTTCTTCGCAACACGGTGATGCCATAAATGTATTTGACATCTCTTTTGATAAGAATCGAGAAGCGTTAAAAAATCATCTGCCCAACGCCACTGAAATCAATTATTTTGATCATCACTACGCCGGTGATTTATTAACAGCTGATAATTTAAAACTCTTTATTGATACCTCGGCGGAAACGTGTACCAGTGTCATCGTTGATAATTACCTTGATGGAAAGTTTAGATTATGGGCAATAGTTGGTGCTTTTGGTGATGGTTTTGATGACCTGGCGATTAGAATGTCTAATACATTGAAACTGAATATAGAGCAAATGGGAAACCTTCAGCGTTTAGGGGTTTTAATGAACTACAATGGCTACGGCGCATCGTTGGATGATTTGAATATGACACCGACTGATTTGTATCAAACCATTTCTCCTTATGCAAACCCGCTGGATTTTAGGCAAACACCAGAATACGATGCCTTGAACCAGGGTTTTATCGAAGACCGAAGAGCGGCCAATGTCCTAACACCGGAATTTGAAACTGAAAAACATGCCGTTTATATGTTGCCCAATGAAAAATGGGCGCGTCGGGTCTCGGGGGTTTTCGCCAATGAGTTAAACAAACGAGACAAGCAAAGGGCGCATGCGTTGCTAACCGAAATTGATGATGAACATTATCTGGTGAGCGTCAGAGCACCAGCCGCCACTAAAACCGGCGCCGATGACTTATGTCGCCAGTTTGAAACCGGTGGTGGCAGAAAAGCCGCGGCAGGTATTAACAAATTACCCAAGTCGCAATATGATTTGTTTTTAGAAAAATTTATTCAACAATTTCCTTAGGGTGCCGCCTCCCACAAATCGTAGTGGCAAAGTCTTGGCCCTGTAGGGTGCGTTATAACGCACCCTACGGTGGATGAATTATTTTACAGGTTTATTAAAATTATCGGTAACTACTCAGCAAGCTCCTAGCCTGAGCATCAAATCAAAACCTGGCGCTAACTTCAAAATAAGGCACCAACTCCCCTTTTTCATCCAGGCCATTGGCAACCCCTGCAACAATACTAAAAGGCAAGAACTTGTAACCAAAATCACTGTTTATTTGAATCTCTGTGCCGATGCTTCTGGCCCAATTTGCAGTGTGAATATTACTGTAGTTAGCAACCCTTGCGGCCATGGCATAGGTTTTTAAATACAGTCGAGAAACGCCCAGTGGCGGTATCATGATGTTGGTTTGTGGTGTTGCTACTAATAGATTCCAGCTAAGTTGCAGTCGTTGCATACTGCTGCCGCGAAATGTTGCGGACTTATAACCTTTCAAATTATAGTTTCGCCGGGTGAAACTGCTCATACTGTCAGGTTCACGAAAATGTCCACCAACCGATAATGACTCTGTTAAGTCACCAGACATCACAACGGTTGCTTCTGCTTCCAAAATATTTTGTCTGAATAAGGGAGATAGATATTTTGCTTTTACAACCAGCCGACTCTGTTGCTCAATGTCTTTGGTCAAACTTTCATTCTCCAACATTATTGTTGCGAAAAGTCCGTCATACGGCAAAAAAGCCCGGCCTCTAATGCTGCGTGTATCAACACTAATCGAACTGACTAATTGTTTGGTATTACCATTGGCGGTGTAATTGCCAAGTATCGATTCATAATGGCGTTCTATCCTCGTGTATTGATAGCCTGTTTTTGCGCTGATGCGATAGCTGTTTCTTATTAGTGGGAATACAATATCGAATTTGTATAAATCCTCATGTTGAGACGGCTCAATCGAACTGTAATACGATTCCCTGGCACTGGCGAGTGTAAGGTCTGGGAAAAAACGCTGGTATTTGTAGGCAATCAACCAACCGGGATTGTCACGCTTAAAATTGAAATCAAATTGCAAATAGTAATTATGCCAAAATAACGGGTCAGTTGAATTGCTAATAAAACCCACGGTTGTTTCATCTTGTGATACTGCCAAAATGGGGAACCACCAGGTGGGTTTTAGATGTTTCAACGCATTGTAGCTGTTTGACTCGATGTCAGGTTCTGCGCGAGCAGGCGGTGTTTTTTGAGCTGTGTGCGCCGGTAGATTATCGACTAATACGGTTAGAGCATTATCTCTTTTTCTGCTATGTAAATCGAAACCCTTTGCACCCAATTCTGCATAGTAAATAACATTGTCATGATTGGCATATACCGGTTGATAGGCAACAGTCAGTGTGTTGGTTGTTTTCAGCGTAGTATTACTGTTAAAGTCGCGTTCATAAATATTATAGACACCATCATACTCCGCGCTGTAAAGGAGTTTTTTCCCCAATGAATCAAACTGTGGATCGGATTCGATGTAGGGATTATTGGTTAACATCGACCACTGCTGCGACTCAAGATCCAGGATCTCCAGATTCCAACCACTACCAGGACGAAATACCGAAGCGACTACCTTATTCTCAGTAGGGGACCAGTCCAACGGGCCAATTAAACGGTTGTCACCGGGGGCAGACAACTCAGATATTGATTCACCATCAGGTGTTAACAACATGAGTTTATGTTGTCCGCTGTTCACCTGAACGGCGGCAATTGAATTGCCGTCGGCAGACCAAACAGCACGAACAAAACGTCCATCTTTAGTGATTTTTTTCAGTTTTTGGGTCTGTAAATTCAACATGTAAAGATCAGTAGGGTAATGTTGATTGAGTTTATCGACAATGGGAATCAGTAAGCCGCGTTTGGGGTGGTAGTCAAAACTTGAGAAGCGCGACAGGGATTGAGTCGAGAATTGAAACAACGTCGTGGTTTTTTGCGTATCCGGGTTATATTCTTTTATCGAAGCGGGTTGCTGATGATCATTGTCTATGTATAACACCGTATTGTTCTCAGTGACTCGACTAAAACCGCTGCTATAACCACTGTGCGTCAATTGTGTTGAGTTGAGTGGCTGTTGTTTAATGCGGGCTGTTTCGAGTTCAAATTGATGGGTGAGATATTCTTCAAATTCCTGCCACAGGGTTTTAAAGTCAGTGCCTATGCTGCGTTTGGCGCTAGAATTGAGGAAAAAAGGCACTGCATTAGACGTGTAAACATCAAAAAATTTCTGAATGGCGTCATCGCCATAATACTCACTGAGAAAATTGAAAAAATATACACCATACAAATATGCCGATGTACCGCCTGGCCAGTCAAACGGCGTTTGATTAATCGTACCCAACGACTTGAAATTATAAAGCCATTCATTACGCATCAAACCACGAAAATAACTGCTTTGCCCGCGGCCAATACCGTGTCCATCATCTCGAGTTTCGGTTTCCATGTAAGTGGCAATGCCTTCTTTCATCCATGACGGCATAAAGTTCCCTGGAAATAGATAACCCCAACGACCCAGTAAATCTCTCATGTGCAATGGGAAATCACTGGCTTTATCGCTTTGCACTATATGTACGTATTCGTGCTTGAATACGGTTTCTTTCCAATTGTCGAAGTCTTCCAGGCTATTGATACTGGATGGTGGTGTGGCGTAGATTTCAATCCGATTGTACGGGCGGATCATTGCAAAGCCGTTGGCTGAATCTTGTGGGTCTGAAATGATTACATGTGTTTTGGCGGCGGGTATCCATTGGAAATAGTCTGATACCTCTGCCTGAATTCTTTCGGCATATTCGCTCAGTTCCATTGCAATGGGTTCTGTGCCCTCGTGGTAGTGAATGAAAAAATGCGCTGTTTCCAATGTTTGCCATTCATGCTTTGAATCATATTTCATGAATGCAGAAACGTTATTGAATGAAAATAGCAAAAGCGCACTAAGCAATAATTGATAACAAATTTTATAATAGTTATGCACGAATTAAACTTTTATTAGTCGATGGGTTTGCAGAATACTTTAGAACGTCGTTGAAGATTGTACATGTTCTGTTTATTCAGGGGTAAGTCCTCAAGGCTTGCGGCAGTGAATCCGCGCTCAATGAACCAATGGGCTGTTTTTGTGGTAAGCACAAACAGTTTTTTAATGCCGTTTAGGTGTGCTTGTCGTTCAATCAGTTGCAACAAGTATTCACCACGTTTTTCACTTTGATAATCTTTGTGTATGGCCAGACAAGCAAGTTCGGCAACATGTTCAGCTTCATAGGGATACATGGCGGCACAACCGATAATCATGCCATCGCGTTCTAATAGGGTAAAACGTGTAATTTCAACTTCCAGCCTTTCACGAGAGCGCCTGACCAGCGAACCATCTTGTTCAAGAGGTTCAATGATTTCGAGTATACCGCCCACATCGTCTATGCTTGCCTGGCGAGTGGAATCGTAGGCATCAGCCGAGATCAACGTGCCTATGCCGTTGCGACTAAACAGCTCTAGTAACAATGCCCCAGGAATATGGCGGCTGATGATATGTGCGCGTCTGACACCTTTGGAGCAAACCTCGATGGCACTTTCCAAGGCGTGTTGTGTTTGCCATGTCACATTATTTTGGTTGTGAGCCAGCCAATGTTTAGCGTCTTGAATCGCTAACTGAGAGATTATATTGCCAGCCTCATCGTTGACTTCGTTTTTGTTGCTTAAATAGATTAACTTGTCAGCTTGCAGCGCAATAGCGGCGCGAGTAGCGACTTGTTCGGCAGTCAGACTAAATACTTCGCCGGTGGGGGAGTAACCAATGGATGGCAGAATGACAATCGATTGTTCGTTTAAATGTTTGCTAATCGATTCTGCATCTATGCGCCGCACTTCACCCGTGAAACAAAAGTCTATGCCGTTTTGCACACCCATGGGTTTAGCGGTCACGAAATTGCCGCTAATCACTTTGAGTTTAGAGCCCGCCATTGGCGAATTTGCGACACCCATGGAAAGCATGGCTTCGATTGTCATTTTCACCGAACCCACCGCTTGTTTGACGATGCTTAATGTCGGCTCGTCAGTCACCCGCGTATGGTTGATAATCGTGCTTTTTATATTGGCGACTTTAAGACTTGCTTCGATCTGATGCCGGGCGCCATGTACGATGACCAGTCGAATACCGAGACTATTTAACAAAGCGATATCATGTACCAAATTGGAAAAGTCAGGATCGTCAACCGCTTCACCATCAAATAACAAAACAAATACTTTGTTGCGATGCGCGTTAATGTAAGGCGACGAGTGGCGGAACCACTTAACAAATGCCTCCTGGTTTTCTATTTCAGCCAAAATGCCGCTCCATGATCAAATTTTAATATTATCATGATCTTAGGAACAGGCGCGATGTTTCGAGCTGTTCCGCTGAACTTTAAGTATGGTAAGTAAGAGTGTAAGCAAGTATTGCGCACGATTTGGAGTTTGGTCTTACATTGTTTTTATGCGCAAATTTCACTCATATTGCATGATTATCAAACTATAACTGACTCTTTTCATAAGTTTTTGGTTTTTCACTAGGCAATTTCGTCGAATTTGTTAAAATTCATTTCTTTTGATGAACACTTAAAGGTTACACAATGCCAGATTATCGCTCCAAAACCTCAACTCACGGTAGAAATATGGCCGGTGCGCGTGCCCTTTGGCGTGCTACGGGTATGAATGACGATGATTTTAGCAAACCTATCATTGCTGTTTGCAACTCGTTTACCCAGTTTGTGCCTGGCCATGTGCATTTAAAAGACGTAGGGCAAATGGTCGCGCGCGAAATTGAGGCGGCGGGTGGCGTAGCCAAAGAATTCAATACGATTGCGGTGGATGACGGTATCGCCATGGGGCATGACGGCATGTTATATAGTTTGCCATCGCGTGAAGTAATTTCTGATTCGGTTGAATATATGGTTAATGCGCATTGCGCGGATGCGATCGTGTGTATTTCCAATTGTGACAAAATAACGCCGGGCATGTTGAATGCGGTGATGCGTTTAAATATACCCGCTATTTTCGTATCAGGTGGACCCATGGAATCCGGTAAAGCCGTTATCAATGGCATCGAAGTGCGTTTGGATCTGGTTGATGCGATGGTGTCAGCAGCCAATCCTGATGTTAGCGATGGAGATGTCGCGGCGATTGAACGATCAGCCTGTCCGACCTGTGGTTCCTGTTCCGGTATGTTTACTGCCAATTCAATGAACTGCTTAACCGAAGCTTTGGGTTTATCATTACCTGGCAATGGCAGCATGTTGGCGACCCATGCTGATCGAAAAGAATTATTTTTGGAAGCAGGACGAAGAATTGTCAATATTACCAAACGTTATTACGAGCAAGATGATGAAAGCGTATTACCAAGAAATGTTGCTACTTTTGACGCCTTTGAAAATGCCATGTGTTTAGATATTGCTATGGGTGGATCAACCAATACGATATTGCATTTATTAGCCGCCGCAGAAGAAGGCGAGGTGGATTTTACGATGAAGGATATTGATCGTCTATCACGCAAGGTGCCGCATTTATGTAAAGTTGCGCCCAGCACCGACAAATATCACATGGAAGATGTACATCGTGCCGGTGGCGTTTATTCTATTTTGGCTGAGTTAAACCGCGCAGGATTGTTACACGCGGATACCAATACGGTACACAGCAGCTCCATGGGCAGCGCTTTAGAGAAATGGGATATTGCTACCACTGACGATGAAACGGTAAAAACGTTTTATTCCGCCGGGCCGGGAAATGTGCGTACGGTTGAAGCATTTAGTCAAAGTAAGCGTTGGCCAAGCCTGGATACTGATCGTGAAAATGGTTGTATCCGAAGTAAAGAGAATGCGTATAGCCAGGACGGTGGTCTAGCAGTTTTATATGGTAATATTGCCGTTGATGGTTGTGTGGTAAAAACGGCCGGTGTTGACGAAAGTATTCTGGTGTTTTCAGGCATCGCACGCGTATTTGAAAGCCAGGATAGCTCTGTAGAAGCGATTTTGAATGATGACATTAAAGAAGGTGATGTGGTTGTTATCCGCTATGAAGGGCCTCGTGGCGGGCCGGGCATGCAGGAAATGTTGTATCCCACCAGTTATCTAAAATCTAAAGGCCTGGGCAAAGCCTGTGCTTTGTTTACCGATGGCCGTTTTTCTGGTGGCACATCAGGTTTATCCATTGGGCATTCTTCACCTGAAGCGGCTGAAGGCGGTGCGATTGGTTTGATAGAAGAGGGTGATGTCATTGAGATCAACATTCCTCAGCGCTCCATCAATGTTATGTTGGATGAGTCAACCTTAGCAGCAAGACGTAAAGCAATGCAAGCCAAAGGCGACAAGGCCTGGAAGCCGGTAGAAGTGCGCACACGCAAGATCACTCCAGCGCTTAGAGCATATGCCGCAATGTCAACCAGCGCTTCACGTGGCGCTGTGCGTGATGTGTCGCAACTCGAAAAATAATTAACTTTTTCTCTCTATTAATACTCTTTACTCTTTAAATAAATAAACGAAACAATTAAACAAAGGATTTATCATGGTAAAAATTGAAACCAACATGGGCGATATCACTGTAGAACTGTTTGCAGACAAAGCGCCAAAAACCGTCGAAAACTTCTTGCAATATGTGCGCGATGGTTTTTATGATGGTACTATTTTTCATCGGGTGATTAACAATTTCATGATCCAAGGCGGTGGTTTTGAGCCAGGCATGGTACAAAAAACCACGCGTGATACTATTGAGAACGAGGCGGATAACGGTTTATCTAACGAAGCAGGCACTCTAGCTATGGCACGCACACCTGATCCACATTCGGCTTCTGGACAGTTTTTTATCAATGTAAAAGATAACGGATTCCTAGATTTCAAATCAGCAACGTCGGATGGATACGGTTATTGTGTGTTTGCAAAAGTCGTTGATGGAATGGATGTGGTTGAGCAGATTAAAGCAGTGAGTACAACCACTAAATCAGGTCATCAAGATGTGCCTGCTGACGATGTGTTCATCGTAAAAGCAGAGATTATCGAAGCGACAGCGTAAATGAATAGACAGAGGCGCCTACGGGCGTCGAATTAAAACTATGTTATATCGTTTACTGCGTCCATTATTTTTCGCGATGGATCCTGAAAAAGCCCATGATATCGGTTTGCGCGCATTAAAAATCGCAGACCGATTAGGTTTTTTACGCCACTATAGTTCAGATATTGCCAACCAACCCATTGAAGTTATGGGCATCCAGTTTCCATCACGCATTGGTTTAGCGGCGGGGCTGGATAAAAATGGCGAGTTTTTTAAAGCACTCGGTTCATTGGGTTTCGGTTTTGTAGAAATAGGCACGGTCACACCACGGCCGCAACCCGGCAATGAAAAACCACGCCTGTTTCGCATCGCAGAAAAACAAGCCATCATCAATCGCATGGGTTTCAACAACAAAGGCGTTGATTTCCTGGTAGAGCAAGTTAAAACTGCCAACTACCAAGGCGTTTTAGGCATTAACATTGGTAAAAATTTTTATACACCAATAGAAAATGCTGTTGATGATTATCTACTGTGCCTCGACAAAGTTTATGCCCTGGCGGATTACATTGCTATTAATGTTTCATCCCCCAACACCAAAAACCTACGAGAATTGCAGCAAGAAGATGCCTTCCGGCATTTATTGCAATCATTAAAAAATCGTCAAACAGAGCTACAGGAAATCCATAATAAATATGTGCCACTGGTCGTAAAAATAGCCCCCGACCTAAACGAAACACAAATCTCTATGATCGCCAACGAAGTGTTGGAACTAAAATTTGACGGTATTATCGCTACCAATACCACCATCGACCGCGCGGCCATCCAGGGCTGCAAACACGCAACTGAGCAGGGCGGTTTAAGCGGCGCGCCGTTATTAAAAAAATCAACCGAGGTCGTCGCGTTACTGCATAAAACCCTGCAAGGCCGAATACCCATCATCGCCGCCGGCGGCATCATGTCAGCCGAAGACGCACAAGAAAAAATTCAAGCCGGCGCCAGCCTCGTACAAATCTACAGTGGATTAATATACCAAGGCCCAGAATTGATTAAACACATCAAACAATCGTTTATTGCTAGTTGATCGGTGAACAAAAAAATAACCAACCGGTAGGTTGGGGTGAGCTTCATTTTGCGAACCCCAACAAGCCAAGCCAGCAACTGTAGGGTGCATTTCATGCACCAGCGAAACGCTTAATCACCTGTGTGTTGTGAAACCGTAAGCCACTTTACAAAACAGTAGTTTATGACCACTTGAATAATTATACAAATACCGTATGATTTTAGTCATGCGAACGCTATTCGAATTCACAGTCCATTTATTAGTGACTTTATTCACTCTGCTAAAGCCCGGTGGTGTAAAAGCGGTTGCCTCTGAAAACTTAGTT
>CALZHW010000093.1 GCA_945787125.1 uncultured Ectothiorhodospiraceae bacterium | reverse complement strand
TGGAATCAGGACTTTGTGGATTGGCTGTTGTGAAAAACTTTGTTAAGTTGAAAGGTTAGGGGAAGGTGCTTTGAATGAAGTAAAATTGATTATGGCAGTGTTTCAGGGAATATAGGTTGGCTTAATAATTGTAAAAGTGCCACCATCCAGCACCCGTAGCAGCAAAACCTTACCGAGAGACGCCGTGAATACGTCCATGTAGGCTTGACGGCAGCATCCATGCTGCCAACACTCTCAATAAGGCTTTGCCACTACCAGCGCTGATTACGGGAATATATTTAAACTCCGATTGTGAGTGAATATAATTTGAAAAAAGACTCGACCCCTCAACTGTCTTAAAGCCTTGAGGTCGGCCCTTGTGTATTAAAGTGAATTGTTCGCAACAAAGTCATTTTCCATTCGTTGAGAAAAATCAGTCGCGATAACTTCTGACATTTTGGCCATCGCATTGCGGGCTAACTTAATTGACCATTGGCCAATTTCTGTTTGATACAGATCAATATATTCATTGAGCTCATCGTCACTGATTGATGCATAAGTATAAGCCATACTCAAATTTATGAACTGTTGAGCAGGGAATACCGATTGTAATTGTATTTGCTCTAATGTTTGTGCGAGTTGTGTTTTAGACATTTGTTGGGCTGCTGGCACGAGGCGATTTTGATTTGACATTATAATTGTTGCCATCATCATTTGCATATCTACAGCTATTGCTGTGGATTCTGTTACCTCATCAAGCTTGCGAACTAGTGCGAGTCGGTCAGATGAAAGCTGGCCCATGATGATATTGCCTTGCTGCATCATCGCTTGTTGTGCCTGAGCTGACTGCATCTCTATTTCTAATGCTGTCATTTTTTGTGCCAATGGCGTTTTTAACAATGCCAGAAATTCGGGAAAGCGTTGAGCATCATAGTGACTGTTGAAATGATTGGTTACTACTTTTTTGACTTTTTCTGGATCATTTGCCAGTACTAAATTTTCTCTGAACTTTGCATTTTGCTCTTTGTTGATAGACGGAATGGGCTGTTGATCGAGATGCATTGCGACTAAATCGGGCAATTGTTCAATGATATCATCAAGGCCGGACTCGACAATAATTTGCTCAATAATTTCAGCTTTGCTCTCTTTCTTCGTCACTGTTTTTATAGCAACAGTTTCTTTATTTTCTATCGTTGATGTGATTTTAGAAGATAAGTCGTCTTTAGTCGGCGTTTGCGCACAGCCACCGATTAACGAAATAAGAACTAAAACTCCTACTACCTTGTGTATAGTCATTGCAATGCTGCTCCTTAAATTTTGTATTAACATTTGTAGTTTGTTTCTGACTTTATGTCTATAGTCTGCCGGTTGTCAATAGTTCAATTGCCAGGTTTGCTGAGTCAGTCAATCCAAAAAAATCACGATTTATGGTGGTAGTATCTGCATTTTCAGGCAATAAAAGTAGAATTTTCCCTTTCAATAAATCATCGTCTCTCGTCTCCCACATAGATAAAAATTGATGTTTGGTAAACTTTCGATTTCCCCACGAAGGGTCCCCTAATAGTACAGAACCGTTTTCAGATACACCACGTATGACAGTAAAGTGATCATTATCGCGATATTTCATATAGGCTATTACTGGGATTTTAAGTTTTTTTATCTCTTCAAACCCCAATGCTAACCCTACACCTTTCATTCCATAATTTGTCACTACTTCGGACAAATCCTGAAAAGAGTACACGCCATCATCTTCCATCAAATCAAGCAATTTTTTTTCAGTGACATCCAAACCATAAAAACCATTTAAAATCGTTGCTGTCGACGCAGCACCGCAGGAATAATCCAGGTCTTGCTTTACGATATGTTCATCACGTAAATCTTTCCAACTTTTGACAGAAATCTCCGTTTTGTGTGAGGTCGAGAACAAAACCAATTCTGCTCCATTTACAGAACTTAGTAGAAGACAAATAGAAAATAACGGAATTAATATTTTCATTTTTATATAACTATTTCCAATTTAACTTTACAGGATTTTTTCAGTTCACTTAATGTTTACAGAAAATAAAGATCCGCTGAATTTGTTGTAGCAGCGAACTTATGTAGTTCTTTTTTTTTTGTTATCTCATAAACTAATAATGTATGTTTTCTTACATGCTGCCTATAGATAAGTATTTAGTGTTAGTTAATCTAATCAACTTGACTTTCCCTTCCTATTTTAGCCACACGGACAAACTTACTAGTAATCTTTTTTTAAGTAATTTTTTTAGTGATCTTAATGTTGAGTACGCTTTAACTTAATTAGTTATGTTAAAAACAAATTTCTCCCAAAAAACTGGTAGAAAAACATATTGTAATAATATTAACAGGCTTATACTAAGAAATGTCACCACAGTAACTGCGGTAAATGTATTCTTCGACAGATCAAATCCTGAATATTTTTTAATAAGAACCACGCAGACACGTAAAATAATAACCAAGCTTATCAAAAGACACAAAAACGCTAAGTAATTACGCAATCCAAACGCTGGGGCCACATTTAAAAAATAATGACCAAAAATAACACTGAATATCAACCATGATACTGACGGAACTGAACTGATTGAGCCAGCAGTTAGACCGCCAATAGCGCCACCGATAGCATAGTATCCGGCAGTCAAAAATAGATCATTAAGTAAATAATTCTTGGTGTCAGATAAAAATACACTCAATTCATACAATGCGCCATAGACAAACATAAATGACGCACCAGCGAACGAAAGCAACAAGGATCTATACCAGGGTTGGGACTTAACCCAATAAGCAGTATCACTCCAACACATATAATCTTACCTTTTACCTTGAATAGAAATCGAGGAGAGTACTTCTGGTTGATTTTCCTCCTCGATTTCCTTCAAATCTAAGCATTCTAATCAAAGGCACTCAACATCCAATTTAACAATAGAGTAGCTTTCAACCATAAAACCTAAATAATTAAGTTTTTACTATCAGAGTTAAGGCCTATAACAAGCGCCGCAATAAGAACCAAAATCTTGACCGAAATTACTACTATTGTTACTACCGTAGTTATTGTTTCCGAAATAGCCACTAATTGTTGATCCCGCCATACCACCACCAATATTTCCCGCGGTTCCCCAGCGATTGGCAATTGGACCACCTATTGCTCCACCTGCTGTTGAAGACCAAAATTGAGGTTGAGAGAAACTTTGGGGATTATCACTCCACTGACTAGCTCCCCAATTAGCTGTGTAATTTGCAGCACCAGATGCAGCTCCTATTGATGAACCTCTAATTAAATTGATACCCCAAGCAATTATAGCAGGCCAAGCTTCACCCTCAGTCTCAACCATTTCTGTATGAGACAACGGCGCATATTTCATCGATGAGCTATTTTCAAACGCAAATGCTAGGTTGTTAAGACTTTCTTCCCCGAGTATACCTTCCTTGGCCATTACGAGCTGAGAACCCATCAAGCTTGCAGCAACAACTGCCATAGTCAGTTTTTTCATTTTCATGCTATACTCCAATTTATCAGTGCTTTTTGTTTGAGCACTGGTTATCGCAAAATGCCTCTTTTGTGAGGCGCTTTTTTTCCGGTGGTGGCTACCATCCGCCACCGGAAATTCATTCTAACCTGGATTAACATCAGGTTAGCTGTTATTTCCTCTCTCTCATTTATAAATGTTTTTGACTAAGTTTATAGATCATATTTAAACTCGTGCTCGCATTAGGTTCACCACTGATATCAAATCGAGAATTGACCTGGAGTGTTAATTTTTTGCTCCAGGAATAGCCTAAGCCAAAATCCATACTTGTTTTGGTTGTGCGAATTCCCCATTGTTTTCCGTTGTACTCATCACGATCCCGTGCCTGCCAGCGGCCGCCGATTGTCATTGACACCAAGTTATTAATTGCAAACCCCATGCTGGGGTTTATGAATAAAAAATCGCCGGGGTTTTCTTCATTATCACCCACATCGCGTGTATGACTGTAGTTGTAACCAGCGGATAAGGACAGCACAATAGGGTCAATGGCTCTATAGGTTGTCATTCCGATTAATAGCGATTTTCCATGCACAAAATCCTCATCTTGCCAGGCAACATATTCTACCAGTGCCAACTCGGCAAACCCAAGAAGTGCTGGCGTTTCATTGTCATTTGAAAAGCGGTGATTAATGCCGAACCATAAATCAGAGGGGCGAGTATCTTTCACATTTGATCGTCCATCGGTATTAATACTGCGTGTATACTCTGCTATGCCAGTGATACGGCTATATAACTCAGTGTTCAATGTTAATCCATAACGAACACCGGCAGAAATCGCCAATACATCAGTGTTTTGCCGGGCATCGGTTACGCTGATTGGGAGAGATAGAAATTGATTCTGCCCGACTTGAATAATGCCGTAGCGGGAATCGAGGTTTATTCTGTCGCTGTTAGAGTAGGTTGTATTGAGTTCTACGCGCCAACGACGCTCAGCGGTAAGCAGGTCTTCGATGGTAAGTGGCAAATCAGCATAGGCGGTAGGAATTATTAAACTACATAATAACAAGCTTATGAAATAATTTATTTTTGCTTTTTTATTCATATCTACTTCCATCATTCTATTTTTCAATACTGTGCTACTTAGCGTTGCCTATGTGAGTAATACGCATTACTCGACAGTTATTGTATTACAGGGAGACACAAAATCCTCTGCTGAAAACTTTTTGTAGTTGTTTTCAGAGATAGTATTGAAGCACATTAAAAACGAAACGCATATAGTCCAAAAGAACTAATTTTTCTGGTTTCTGCTCCTTATTGTGCTTATGAATAGTCCGATAGGGTAGGAATTCCAGCTGTTGATTGGAATTGCAACATAGCCACTGTAGGGTGCGTTTTACGCACCATAAGTCTCTGGGTTGTCTGGGTTATTGTTATCCTGTTTATCTATCAGCTGGCTCTGATTTTTTGGGGCGTTTGTGGGTTTCGCTGGTGCGTAAAACGCACCCTGCAGGGCTAATTGTTAATTTCTTGTATATCTCTGTGTGTACACCATCTGAGAACAATATACTAAGCACCCAAGGCATTTACAAAATTGAGGCTTCTGCTACTGTTTTTAAACCCTGAGAGAGCCCAGTAATTATGGCAACAATCATAATTAGTGTGTTCCACAATCCGTATCTTTTTGGTAATAAGTTTTTCTTAGCGACTTTAGCTTTTTTCAATGATTGTAAAATGCAAAATATTAAGTCCAATAGGCACATAACTGAAAGTGTAACTAAAATTGTTAGCATCACAGGGTTTGAATTGCTTGAAAAAATGATTATAAGGACTGAGAAAATACCAAGTACTAACTCAATTATAGCTTTTGAATAATTACAATCCGATTCAAACATAACGTTCATTTAATTAATCATGATCAATTAGTAGGAGAATAATTTTCATCCCTGATAATACCTCCACTTCGCCAATACGAGCTGATAGCCCACCAGGCTCGCAGGAACAACTGTCATTTAATTTTGGGGTTAATATGGTGTTTTATAAATTCAATTACTTCTTAAGCTGACGTGCGTGATTTCGATAGTGACCATAATAACTTAACGCAAATAATAGTCCAAATCCACTCGCTGCAATTGCTCCCCATGGCTGAATCATTATAAAGAAAAAATTAGACAAATCGCGAATGAAAGAAAACAGAGTAGACAATATTGTTTCGTCCTGCGCTATACCTACCTTAAATAAACCGGTTAGGCCTATTGCAATGAGCAATAAAATAATACAGATATTAACTAGAATAAAGCCTATAAGCCAAAGATACATAAAGCCAAAAGGGCGTGTTGCCATTTTTCGTATCAATTCTTCGCCAAACATTCCAGCTAAAAAATAGGTTATAAAATCATCCATGCTATTTGTTATCTATTCGATCATTTGTTATGGCTGCGAACGAAAACCGCACCGCTATTGAAACACATTAAAAACGAAACGCATATAGTCCAAAAGAACTAATTTTATTGGTTTCTGCTTCTTAATGTGGTTATGAATAGTCCGATAGGGTAGAGATTTCAGCTGTTGATTGGATTTGCAAAAAAAACCACTTTATGGTGCGTTTTACGCACCATGAATCTGGAATTATTGTTATCCTGTTTATCTATCAGTTGGCTCTTTTTTTTTGGGGTGTTTGCGGGTTTCGCTGGTGCGTAAAACGCACCCTACAGGACCGCACCACATGAATAGTCCAAGTCTTGTTTGATAATATGTTCATCACGTAATTCTTTCCAACTCTTGACGGTAATTTCAGTGTTGTATGCGTTAACTGATAACATGATATCAGCTGCGTATGACAAGTTGATCGAAAATACAAGATAGGAAAATAGTACTATTTTTACAGCATTCATTGTCTTTAACATCTTTATTGGGGCTCAGTTGTTTACCTATGGAATAAAGTAGTTTGAATGTTCTTATTTTGGGAATTTGAAAGATTTTATTGTGCTTGAAATGTTCCTGAAAATTGTTCCAAGTGCTGCTACCACAAGAATAATTAGCAACAATAAAATGTCATCTGACATTAAATGGTTTAAGTACATTTCAGTACTGATGTAACACATACAGTCATGAGCTATCACTAAATAAATTAAAACGAAATACAAAAAAGAAACAATGAGAATTTTAGAAAAAAATTTTCGTTTATAGTCAAGATATTCAATGTAAAAAAAAGCCATATATCCAAAAGCAAAAGGAATCCAGGAATAATTTTCGCTTAATATATGTGCATTTTGTAAATAATCCATAGGCACTAATCCTAGAAAAAAATCATTTAAAAAATGCTCCAAACAATTTATCTAGTACTAATTTAATAATAGATCGGTTTTGTTTGGAGCAAAGAATCTTGCTTCATTTATTTTTTACTGTACAGAATACTATTTATTACTTATTGTCCTGGACCGAAACCTGCGTTACCAGCCATCGTAGGGTGTGTTTTACGCATCATAAATCTCTGGGTAGTCTGGGATTATTGTTATTCTGTTTATCTATCAGTTGGCTCTGATTTATTGGGGCGTTTGTGGGTTTCGCTGGTGCGTGAAACGCACCCTACAGGGCTATGCTAGCCCAGGGTAATCAACAATACAGTCACACAACGCGATTCCGTTGCTCGCCATTCAAAAATGCACGAATATTTAACGCGATTTCGTCCATCAGTTTTTGTCGGCTGAGTTGGCTGGCCCAAGCGATGTGTGGGGTGACGATTAAATTGGGTAGGGGTTTGTCGAGTAGAATGTTTTCCCTGGGCGGTTCGGTGGAGAGGACATCCACTGCGGCACCGGCGATCTCGCCATTGTGAACGGCGTGCCATAGGTCTTCTTCATTGACTATTCCGCCTCGGGCGGCATTAATGAGGAAGGCGGTGTTTTTCATTTTTGCGAGTGTTGTCTGGTTAATAAGATGTTCGCTTTCGTGAGTTAGTGGGCAGTGCAAGCTGATGATGTCGGCGGTTTGTAGTAATTCATCTAGCGGAATTCTGTCGTTGTGTGTTTTTCCTGTTAGGGATTGGGCGATGATGACGTTCATGCCGAAACTTTTTGCGACCTTGCTAACGGCTTTGCCCAATTCGCCGTAGCCGATGATGCCTAGCGTTTTACCGCTAATGTCGATGATCGGATAGTCGAGTAAACAAAAATGTTTTGCTTGTTGCCAGCGGTGTTCACGCACGGCATCGTGATAGCGGTGCAGGTTTCTGCTCAGGTTCAGTATTAATCCAAAAACATGTTGCACGACCGAGCTGGTGGCATAGCCAGTAACATTGCAAACGGGGATGCCATGTTTTTTGGCGCTGTCCAAATCCACATTATTTGTGCCTGTGGCCGGTACGCAAATTAACTTGAGACTTTTTGCTCGGCTCAGCTCAGCGTCGTTAATGAGCACTTTATTGCTAATCACGATATCAGCGGTGGCAATTCTTGCGCGAATTTGTGCCGCTGAGGTTTCGCCATATTCAATCAATGACGGGCAGGTTTTTTTCACGGCCGTGAAATCAATATCACTGCGATCAATACTGTCTTTATCTAAAATGACACACTTCATAATTTTAATCTTGATATAATGCTTTGATGAAAGAGAAACCCACGGTCGCAGTGAGTCGTTGCTTGTTAGGTGAAAATGTCCGCTATGATGGCCAGACAAAAGCAATGCCGCAACTCATCAATCAGCTTGCCGCTGAGTTTAGCATTGTTGGTGTTTGTCCAGAAGTCGAGATTGGTTTATCCGTTCCTCGACCAGCGGTTCAATTGGTTTTTTTCGATGACAGCGTGCAAGCGGTTGGGATTGAAGATGCCGAGCTTAACATTACGCAAGATTTACTGAGTTTTGCTGATAACTTTGTCAGCACTAATCCCATTATTTCAGGTTATGTGTTAAAAGCACGCTCCCCCAGTTGCGGGCTGGGTACGACACCCATTTTTCCGGGTGGT
This sequence comes from uncultured Ectothiorhodospiraceae bacterium, assembly GCA_945787125.1. GTDB lineage: Bacteria > Pseudomonadota > Gammaproteobacteria > S012-40 > S012-40 > CALZHW01. The sequence continues at coordinate 6,758 of CALZHW010000093.1, read as the reverse complement.
GAAGTGGGTAGTGGTTTATTTGCACACCGAGTTCAACAGCAGCAAAAACATGTACCGATGATAGATGAAATACGTTTGTCAGCGCCATTGGTATTGAGGCAGTTTGTAGAAGCTGTTAAAAGTTATGCAAAAACAAACAATTAACATCTATAGTTAATGTCGCATGAGGTTTAACTTTAAATATTCTGCTTGTACAATGCAATCTAAGTAATGATATTACCGCCTTAAAAAAAATCGTTTAAAAAAGTACCACAGCTCAATTGCTTGCACCATTAATCTACAGTGAATGCTTATTAGTAGAAAGTAGGTTAATCTGTGCTTATGCAGGAAAGCTATTGAGGCAAATTGAATATGCGGTTCCTGTTAGCGCTTTTGAAATAACGATAAGTTGTTCGGTTACCCTTGAAACTTACAAAAATGAATGGATTCAATGACTAACTCGGACATATTTTTGCATTAGCAAGTTCTATATTTATTTATTTGGTCAGGGAATGCTCAATTATATTTTATCTCGTTTTTTCAGTGCACTAATCGTTATTTTTGGCGTTAGCTGTCTCGTTTTTCTACTGATTCATATGGTGCCGGGCGACCCGGTGGAATTGATGTTGGGTGAATCTGCTCGTCCCGCTGACCGCGAAGCATTGCGTGTTGCACTGGGATTGGATCAGCCGGTAATGACTCAGCTGTTGCACTATTTAACGAATTTAGTGCAGTTTGATTTGGGCGAGTCGATTCACCAGCGTCAACCCATCACCCAGTTGCTCGCCGAGCGTATACCAGCCACGGTACAATTGGCCTTGGTTTCTTTGGTGGTTGCGATTTTAATCGCCATTCCTTTAGGTGCGATTGCGGCCGTAAAACGCGGCAGCCACTGGGATCAACTCGCTATGGGATTTAGTTTGTTCGGTATATCCATTCCCAATTTTTGGATGGGGCCGTTATTAATCCTGGTTTTCTCTTTGTGGTTAGGCTGGTTTCCAGTCAGCGGTAAAGAAGGGTTGAGCTCGATAGTTTTACCCGCGTTAACCTTGGGTACCGCCATGGCTTCAATATTAGCGCGGATGGTACGCAGCACTTTGCTGGAAGTATTAGGTGAGGACTATATTCGCACAGCACGCGCCAAAGGCTTAAGTGAAGTCCAGGTGGTTTGGCGCCACGGTTTACGTAACGCGATGTTGCCCGTCATCACTTTGATTGGTTTGCAGCTTGGTACATTGTTGGGCGGTGCGGTAATTACAGAGACGGTTTTCTCTTGGCCCGGTGTGGGTCAATTAACGATAGAGGCCATTAAAAAACGCGATTATCCGGTAGTGCAGGCTTGTGTGTTATTGATCAGCCTTAGTTACGTGGTGGTGAACGTGTTTACTGATATCGTTTACGCGGCGATAGATCCGCGTATTCGTTTAGGGGATGGTGAATAATGCGCTGTTTCCCTTTTGTGATTGCAATCACCTGGGCGTTGCTTGCGGTGCTCGGCCCGTTTGTCTTAGCGCTGGAACCTGATGCGATAGATCTAAAAAAGATTTTATTCACACCGGATATGTCTTCCTGGTTAGGTTACGACGATTTAGGTCGGCCGATTTGGGATAGACTGGTGATGGGCGCGCAGACTTCATTTATTGTCGCAATGTGGGTCACTATTATTTCCGTTTTACTGGGTACGTTTATTGGTTCGGTTAGTGCGTATTTTGGTGGTTGGCTGGATTTGCTGGTGGTACGCATCATTGATGTTTTTCTTGCGGTGCCTGGCATATTGCTCGCGATTGCATTCGCGGGCATCATGGGGCCCGGTATTGAAAATGTTGTGATTGCCTTGTCCGTGGTTGGTTGGGTCGGGTATGCTAGGTTGTCTCGTGCACAGATTTTAGCGCTAAAACACCGGGAGCATGTGCAGGCGGCTGTTTCACTCGGCACAGGCCCGTTTACAATAATTCGTCGCCATTTGTTGCCATTAATTAGCGCGCCACTCATCGTTGAAGCCACCTTTGGTATTGCGGGTGTTGTTATCGCTGAAGCCGGCTTGTCATTTCTTGGATTAGGCGTGCAGCCGCCTGAAGCATCCTGGGGCAGTATGATTCGTGATGGCACGGCTTACATGTTGATTGCACCACATATGGTGATTGCGCCTGGCATAGCGATGATGTTAGCGGTATTATCAGTTAATCTATTGGGTGACAAATTGCGTGATAAATTTGACGTTCGTTTGAAACAACAATAATCCTAAAGCATCCATATTCATTAAAATCAAAATTCAAATAAAGGAAGTATTATGACAATAGGGCCAGTGATGATAGACCTGGAAGGCTTGGTGCTTACCGAGCAAGAGATCGAATTACTGCAGCATCCTTTGGTAGGCGGTATTATTTTTTTCGCACGGAATTATGAATCACCTGAACAATTGGCAGCACTGGTTGCAGAGGTTAAGCATCATAGTCAACAAACAGTATTGACCTGTGTTGATCAGGAAGGTGGGCGGGTGCAACGTTTTAAAGCAGGGTTGACATTGTTGCCTCCGTTGAGAAAACTGGGTGAGATATACGATAAGTCAGATGAAGAAGGCATGGCTGCCGCGAAAGCAATGGGCTGGTTAATGGCAAGCGAAATTGTTGGGCTAGGTGTTGATTTCAGTTTTGCACCGGTCTTGGATTTGGATTACGGCACGAGTGAAATCATTGGTGATCGGGCTTTTCATAGTGATGCAAAAAAAGTTTCGCAAATAGCGCGAGCTTATATTCAAGGTATGCAGGACGCAGGAATGGCCTGTGTGGGCAAACATTTTCCAGGTCATGGCGCAGTCGTTGCGGATTCTCATCTTGAATTGCCGATTGATGATCGCAAGGTCGCCAATATCATGGAAAATGATGTGCTGCCATTCGAAGAGCTTATTGATTTAGGCGTCATACAAGGCATTATGCCTGCGCATGTCATTTACTCGGATATGGATTCAAAACCGGCAGGATTTTCAAGAGCCTGGTTGCAGCAGGTATTAAGAACACGACTGGGATTTACCGGCGCAATTTTTAGTGACGATCTCAACATGGCAGCCGCTAATGTTGCAGGAACATTTGTTGAGCGAGCGCAGCTGGCATTGCAGGCCGGTTGTGATATGGTGCTGGTGTGCAACAATCGACAGGGTGCTTTAGAAGTGTTGGAAGGTCTGCAATGGCATCAAACGGCGGAAAGTTCTGCGCGTTTAACGACTATGCATGCGCAAAAAGAACAGAATCTAGCGGCACTGCAACAGCTGCCGCATTGGAAAATTGCCCATGATGCAGCGAAAGATATAATGGACTATTCGTAAATCACATATTGAGGATTAAAGTATGTGATTATTTATAGATATTCATATTCATATTGAAGTTAAGAAGTTAAGAAGTTAAGAAGTTAAGAAGTTAAATAAAATCGGAGACTGACAATGGCTGATAAATTAATGATCATCATGGTAAATACTGATCCGACAAGTCCTTCCGAGTTGGGCGCACCTTTCTTTCAGGCCACTGTTGCTGCAGCGATGGAATTTAACGTTGAGGTTATACTCACGGGTCGCTCTGGTGAGCTGGCCAAAAAAGGCGTTGCAGAAACTTTGTATACTCAAGAAAATAGCGAGAAAAGTGTCTATGACATTATTAAAGATGCCCATGAAGCCGGCGTAGTTTTTAAAGTCTGTACACCCACGTTAGACCTTTGGGGCGATGACCTGATTCCCGAAGTTGAAGAAACCGTTGGTGGCGCTTATATCATAGGTGAAGCAATGGATGAGGGGACGGTGACATTTACTTATTAGAAACCTCTCCGAGAATGGAGAACTTGCTCGACAATTGCTCCTGCATTGCTCTCTTCGCCCATCCATGGGCTCGTACCTACGGGCGTCCTGCCCTAGTGCATTGTTCTATCTTCATCCATCCACGGATTCGTGCCTTCGCCTACCCATACGCATTCGTTAATCTGAACGTCTACCAAAAATAAGTGTTTTTAGGCGCTGCGACTGGGATTCCTGAACCTGCATCGCTTTTCTTGCTTGCTGCAGGATTACTTGGCTTAGGTGTAGCCCGCCGGAAATCACCAGCATTCAAAATAAACGAATAAAAAATCAACGTATCATATTGGGAGTTTGCCTTGTCCCACCAAGTCGTTGATAAATCCTGCTAGTTGAATGGAGAGCACACTGACTCATATGCTGAATAGGTGATGATGGGAAAGCCAGCACAAGCAATAACACACCGACTCGGTAAAATTCATTTGATTTGCTACTAATCTAACCTTATAACCTAACTACTTGATTTTTTTTTTAACTTATTGGTTTGTATGACTTCACAATCTTTAAAAATGGAGCTATGCTAGCAGGAGTATTTTTTTTTAATCATGATAAAAAACAGTTGAGGTCAAAATGAAAAAACAAATTGCTCTATCCCTGCTATTCTTTTTAATTGCATGTTCTTCGGTACAAGCAACGATTATTAGTAATTCTGGATTGATCACTTATCCTGATACTGGAAGTGCCTTTCCTGTTCCAGCAACCTCGCAAACAGTTTTCAGTCCTGGTGATTCAATCCGAGCGGCAGAGACTATTGACTTGGCCGCTCTTGTTTTCGCTACAGACGATAACTCTGGTGCAGGTTGGGATACGGCTGCATTAGAGTGGGTGGTACAGTGGTTTTCGCCAACTTCTACTGGAACTCCTGATGCATCGTTTGTCGTGCCCTATCTTTGGAGTCAGATTACTGCAGATATTACCGCCGGTTTAACTGAGCTAACATTTGCATCCGATGCGTTTACGCCCACTGCTGATGGAGATTGGTTCGTCGTCAGTTCATTTGAAAATGATTTTGCAAATCAGCGAGCACCATCTATTGCGGCTGTTCGAGTACCTGAGCCTGCGACGTTGTTATTGTTGCTTATCGGGTTTGTCGCAATCGGCTTGGTCGGTAGAAAGAAAGCCGTATTTAGCAGTAAAAGCGCAATGATTGCCTAACTTATTATAGTTAGTTGTATCGAAAGAGAGTCTGCCAGAATGGGCAGACTCTCTGCTACTTGAGTGCGCGAAACTGATATCTTATTCGACATTTGCGAGAAGTATTAGAGGTGGCATTTCATATAAAGCGTGTTTGTATCGCCTGTCAATTTCTTAACACACTATTCTTTAGATAACCGCTCATTTAGGCCTAACCACAATTTTATTTGACTAGGATCTCCAGTTTTGCTCATTTCCGTTTGCGTGACACTGACCCACAAATTACTATTATTGAAACTGTAAATGGGCGTCAAATCTTCCGTTTTTGCTAGTGGTTTAATTAAATTCTTCCTGTTATCGAGCACCAGCAATTCACCACTCTTTTCCTGAAACAGTAAAACCATGTGTGCTTGCCCTGTGGAGTTAATGGTTACATGGCTGATGCGCAGTTGAGCTTCATTTAAGCCCAATGCTTTTAATGTAACAAATTTGGCAATAGCAAAATCTTCACAATCACCGGCATTTGCGGACAAAAGTTCGACTGGAGTCGCCCAATAATCTTCTATTCCCCATTGCTCAGCATCTTCCACGTGACGTACTTTATTAAAAAACTGGTTAACTCGGTTTAGCTGCTGCCATAAATTGTCTTTTTTTGCATCAACAATTAATGCTCTCCATTCACTTAAACGCTTATCTTTTGACTCCTGCACTTTAGATGTTTTAAAGAAATCATCAAATATAGACGCGAACCCAATCACAGGGTGAGATAGCGACAAGGTCGTGAAAAGTACAAGGTGAAAAGTCGTTTTTTTCATAGCTGAGTAGAATATAATAGTGCTGACCGAGTATAATATTGTTGTGCTGCAATAACCGACTCACACTAATGTGACACTTATTGTCAGCTTCCGTAGAACTAGGGCTGGGAGCCTGTCCGAGAATGGAAAGCCTACTGCGGAAATTTCATTTTGCACACTTTTTCCGATCCTTTTCGGCGAATAGCTACGGCTATTAACCTCAAACGATCGAAAAAACTGCACTAAAATGAACTTCCCTCGTGACGGCTTCCATTCTCGGACAGGCTCCAGTAGAACTGGGGTTAATTGTAGCAAATACTGAATAAAACATATGCCTTTATTAATTTTCTAAATTCCCCTTTGAGGGTTTTCCTGTTAAATTCTTTATCTATGAGAATAAGTCACAAGCACACTGAAGCACATCGATTAGAACGTTTCCTTTTTTATAGTTTTTTAGCACTGCTTATTTGGCTGCCATTACCCTTAGGCAGTAATCGCCCTTGGGCCTGGTCTTTAATGGAAGGCTGGATTTATCTATTAAGTATAGCCTGCTTGCTGTTGTTTGCGTTTAATCGGGTGCAAGTTGGAACCCAGTTTAAACAAGCGCGGATCCCTATAATAATATTTGCAGTGTTTACATTCTGGAGCCTCCTGCAAATTGTTCCGCTGCCTGCAGGGTTAGTGGAGATAATATCACCAGAGGCTTATAAGTTATTTACCAATTCTGGTCTGCCTGTGATGCGTTATTTACCACTGGCAATTGACTCAAATGCCTCCTATATTTCTTTTTTTAAAACGCTCAGTTATTTTCTGGTGTTTTTGTTGACTCTAGCGTTGGTGAATTCCAAACAACGGCTTATTTTATTGGCATACACGCTAGTCGCCTGTGGCGTTTTTCAAGCAGTTTACGGCAGTTTGATGACACTTTCAGGGCTGGAAAAAAGTTTTTTCATTGATAAAATCAGTTTTTACGGTGTCGCAACGGGTACATTTGTTAATCGTAATCATTTAGC
>CALZHW010000092.1 GCA_945787125.1 uncultured Ectothiorhodospiraceae bacterium | reverse complement strand
CACATAAATTAAAGCGGTGTGACCATCAACTACTGGGATCGATACCTGCTTGCCTGCTACAAGATGAATATCGAGATAAAGCGGATCGGTGGAGATTCCGCTCACTGCCCCTTTTACTTTACTTGAATTTATATCAACCTCACCAGCAATGACTTTAACATAGAGATCTTGCTGCGAAATCTCAGGGATTGATGCCCCCGGAATATCCTTCCAGGAGGCGGATTTCATTTTTTCTGCCGCGGGTAAATTTACCCATAACTGAAAACCGCGCATTTTTCCTTCAATTTGCTTAGGCATTTCTGAGTGAATAATACCGTGCGCTGCGGTCATCCATTGTACATCACCATTTCGTAGCAATCCTTTATTGCCGAGATTGTCTTCGTGCTCCATGTTACCTTCTAACATGTAGGTCACCGTTTCAAAACCACGATGGGGATGCTCAGGGAAACCGGCAATGTAATCGGCTGCCTCATCAGAGTTAAATTCATCCAGCAACAAAAATGGATCGAAACGCTGAGGTTGATTGCCGCCAAAAACTCGATTGAGCTTAACACCTGCTCCGTCTGAGGTTGCTCGGGACTGGATAATTTCTTTGATTTTGCGCATGTTGTATTTCCTGTTATTGTGAAGCATTAGCAAATACTTAATATAAACGACATGGAACAATTCACTATGATGTTATAAACGGATTATAGATTTGAAAAATCGATTGTTTGCCTTAAAATACCGATAACTTCAATTTAAAAAGTAGATATATGAGACAACCCAAAGTTACCCTGGAGCAATGGCTAGCATTTAAGACTGTAGTAGATGAAGGCTCCTTTGCCAAAGCGGCAGAGGCGTTAAACAAAAGCCAATCTACCATTAGCTATGCCATTTCCAAACTAGAGGAACAATTACCCTCTGCCGTTTTAATTATAGAGGGTCGAAAAGCGGTTTTAACTGAAGTTGGTAAAGTCCTATATCGTCGTGCATGTCTGCTACTGGATCAGGCGCTTAATGTTGAGCAAACGGCAACTTGTCTGGCAGAAGGTTGGGAAACACAATTAACCATCAATATCGACTCAATTGTTCCAACGATGACAGTGCTGCGGGCTATTCAACTGTTTTCCAATGAAGTGCCACAAACACGCATCACCTTGCTGGAATCCACTTTATCCGGAACCGTAGAAATATTGTTAGAAAAAAAAGCGGATATTGTGTTAACCGCACAACTCCCACCCGGCTTTTTAGCCAACCAGATTACTGAAATACCGATGATACCTGTCGCCCATGCGAACCACCCACTCAACCGGGAAAAAAAATCACTAACACAACAGGATTTACAGAATCACCGGCAGATAGTGGTGAGGGATTCCGGCACCAAACGCAACCTCGATGCAGGCTGGCTAGGGGCAGAGCAACGATTAACGGTGAGTCACTTCAATCAAAACATACAGGCACTTTTACTGGGCATTGGATTCTCCTTTGTACCTAAGCATATGGTTGAAAAAGAATTAGTCACTGGATCACTAAAACAACTCGACATGCAAGACAACGTCGAACGAGCGATACCCATAAACCTGTTAAAGAGTATGCCGGAAAATGAAGGCCCAGCTGTCACGAAAATGTCGGCGATTCTTGAAAAAAATTTCTCTGAATGAGTATTTTTCATTTGCTTGTAGTTGAAGCTGGACTTCCTCGCAAGCTAATGCAGATCATTAGATATAAATACAAATGTTTCTCAGACATGAAAGAAAAAATCAAACCATGATCGGATTAATACAGCGCGTCAGCACTGCTAGGGTTGTCGTTAATGCACTCACCATTGCTGAAATCGATCAAGGCATCCTCGCCTTGATCGGCATACAACACAATGACAATCAACAAAAAGCGGATCGGCTGATCGAGCGTATTTTGTCTTATCGTATTTTTGCGGATGATGAGGGAAAAATGAACTGTAGCCTGACGGATATCCAGGGCGCCTTGTTGCTCGTGCCACAGTTTACTTTAGCGGCGGATACTACTAAAGGTACACGCCCAGGCTTTTCAACAGCGGCCGGGCCAGACGATGCAAAAAAACTTTTCACCTACACCGTCGAGCGCGCCCAAGCACATCATAACATCGTCGCTTGCGGTCAATTTGGTGCCGACATGCAAGTCTCACTAACCAATGATGGTCCGGCCACTTTTTGGCTAGAAACATGAGTAATGATATGGTAGATCTATAAAAATGGATTGATATAATTCACAATCGGAGCTCAAATATTTACCCCGTAATCAGCGCTCGTTGTGGCAAGGCATTATCTTATAGAGAGCAGAGAGTGCTGGCAGCATCCATGCTGCCGTCAAGCCTACAGGGACGTATTCACGGCGTCTCTCGGTAAGGTTTTGCCGCTACGGGTGCTGGAAGGTGGCGCTTTTGCAACATTGAACTCCGATTGTGAGACAAAAAACTCTATCCACAAAAAACTCGCTAATTGACTTACCCACTCTTCACGTTTGAGGTATTATCAGGTAAATGAAATGTACAGGTATACCAACATCCTAAGTGCTACAGGTATATACCACAATGGAACGACTAAAAAAACAATATAGCCAGCATTGATTTGTCACTGGCCACAATCAGATTTTGAGGGAAAACAAGATGACTATCTACCGTTTATTTGCCACTGTATGCCTTGCCGCTTTAATACTATTTGCTAGCGCTTGCGCGACAACATCAAGCATCAAAAATCACCCGCTCGTTGTTGCTGACTCAGAAACCAATGCCGCTACCGTTTACTTGCTCCGGCCGGAGCCATTGCGCACTCGGGGAATTGCTGATAACGATGTTCAAGTTGAAATCGACAGCAAAATTGTCACCATGTTAAGTGCTGGCGAATATGTAGCGCTAAAGGTAAAACCCGGAAAAGTAGAACTCGCCACTCGCTCTTACACATACTTAACCAGTAAACCAATGCCCGAAGAAGTCTTACGATCTGCCGAATATACATTTGAAGCCGGCAAAAAATATTTTATTCTTGTTCAATTCACCCAGGAAGAATTTCGCGGGATTTATTTTAAACCGGTTGAAATAAATCCCAATGAAGCTAAAAAATTAGGCACACGCCTCAAGCCACATGGCAAATTGGCAAAAGCACTGCCCATTGAAGCGCTTTAGATCAACTCTTTCATTTGCTACACGCCGCCAATCAGGGCGGCGTTTTAAATTGCGACCTGCAAAACCATGAGAAAATTACTTACCACTTTATTGCTGATACTTAGTTATAACACCAGCAACCTTGCTCACGCCGACGCTCCTAACACTCTCAACGACACTCCCGACACCCTCAACATTAGCAACAACGTTATTAAATCTGTCACGCCTGATTTTGTTAAAATGCGACATAGCGAGACCTTACAAATTGAGGTTGCAGAAGCATATAAACAGCATGAATTAAGTGTAGTGCCTGGTGGCATTTTTATCGAACAACAACATAATGTCACCGCAGAAAAGTTTGAATTATTTTGGCGTGTGGATCAACCTGAGTTAATCAGCAACCAAAAAACCATGAAGCATGACTTATCCCTGCCAGACGATTTTACACAATTCGCAGAAAACGAACATCAATTGGCAATCGCAGAACAACGGTCGATTGCCATATACAATAAAAACTCAATGCAACTTGAGAAACAAATAACACTTAATGCTGACATTCAGCACATGGCTTTATCAAACAATCAATTATGTATTGTACTCAGCAATAATACATTACTTCATTCTTCACTTACGAACGATGAACAATATACAACAAACATCGATAAAGACACTACAATGCTCGCCGCGGCCAATACACAATGCGTTACTGCCAACCAAACAAATCAAATATTTAGCTGGACAGTGTTAAATCAGCAGCTGGTAGAAAACGGCACGTTCACCCTCAACAATCGTCCGCACAAAATTATAGCGCAAGACAAGCAGCTTTTAATCGCCAATGGTGACTCAGGATTAACCGTCCTGGAAATTATTAATAATACGCTGCAGTGGAAATCCAGTTACAACAAGCTCGGCAATATTATCAATCTTAGTAATGAAGGCTCTCAGGTATTAGTTGCAGATGACGAGGGCATACTGACCTTGCTTGATATTTCAGGTGACAATCGGCCGCTATTAATTTCGGATTTTTTCCTTAATAAAAAAATTCATTCACTGATTTTTAAACATGAAAAAGCGTATGTAACAACCAGGAATCAGCTTATAACAATAAACTTCTCCGCGCAAAGCACACCACTCATAAGCACACTGGGCGTCAATCAAGGCGGCAGTCGCCGTTCATTCATCGATCAAGATATTCTATATGTAGCAGATTGGTTTTCCGGCTTACACTTATACGATATCAGCCAGGCCCATTTACCAAAACTCATTTCAAGCTTCCATACACCCGGCTCACCAAAAGGCGTACTGGTAAGAGATGGCATCGCTTATGTGGCAGACGATGATCACGGTTTGCAAATCATTGACGTCAGCATTCCACAAGAACTCAGCTTTATTAGCAACCTGCCCTTAACGGGGCTTGCATACACTATGAAGTTACGTGACAACATACTTTATCTTGCTTCGCACTATGGCGGCTTTCACCTTATTGATGTCAGCAATACACGTAAACCCAGCGTTATTAGCACGGTAAATACCTCAGGAAAACCCTGGGCGCTAGCACTAAAAGGCAATGAGCTGTATGTGGCAGATGATCAATCAGGAATATTAGTCTTTGATATCAGCAAACCTGCAACACCGCAATTAATTTCACAGTTTAATCCGGGTGGTTTTGCCGAAGACATCGTTATCCGAGGCGATCGCGCGTATCTCGCTTTTTTCGATGCTGGTATATTTATCCTGGACATTAGTGATGCAAAAAATATTAAAATTTTGTCCCAGCTCAAAACACCAGGCAGTGCAAGAGGCATCGATATTCACGCTGACATACTTTATCTGGCCGCATGGGAAGCCGGAGTGGTTTTGGTGGATATCAGTAATGAGTCAATGCCCCGCATCATCAGTCAGTTTGATACTAACGGCGCAACCTGGGGAGTGAGCGCAAAAAATGATAAGGTTTATGCCATGGACTGGTGGGGCGGAGTAAAAATTATTGATGCCAAGCAACCACATCAATTACGACAAATCGCGAAATACCAAACCGCAGGTAAAATTAATGACATTGTTTTACAGAAAAACTTTCTCTATACCGCACACGGCGCTCGCGGTTTACAAATTTACGAGTCCAGCAATGCGCTTAACCCGGTCTGGGCCAGTGGTGTAGATATAATGGGCAATGCGCGTTCGCTAGCGGTTAACAAGCAACTGGCGGTGATTGCCAGTGAAGCGAGTGGTATCAATATAATCGACATATCAAACCCGTTTCAACCTCGGTGGCTCAGCAATCTAGAATTACGCAAAAGCATTGTTAATGTCGCGCTGAACAACAATAGCGCTGTCGCCTTGGCACATAGCGGGGAAATTTTTATAATAGACATCACACGTCCCGAGTTTCCGGAAGTTGAAACACAATTGGCAAGCGATGCTGCACAAATCGCGCTTGCTGACAATAGTCTGTGGCTGCTAACAAAACGACATCAAATTCAACAAATAGACTTGTCTAAGCAGCAATCTAAGCAACAACGCACTGCAACAAAAAAAGCCTACACATTGTCACAAGCAGCCATAAAGTTTGCACGCAAAGATAACACACTGATCGTCGCACAAAAGGACAACAGGCTCGTCAGATACAGCATGAATGACGATCATATCGTGCAACAATCAGCGATCACGTTAGCCGCGCGCATCATCGACATTGCGCTCGTTGATGATCTAATTTATGTTACTACTGATAATCGTACACTGAATGTCATCAAAAACCGGCAAGTGTTGCAACTCGTTGCACAATACCCATCCATACACCACATCGAAAACATAGTGGCGGAAAACAATAACGTTTACTTTTCGGGTGAATCTCTGATTGCATCAGGTCAATTGCTGCCCGCATTAACAATACGACAATCAAAAACCGGTTTCACAATTGATATACCTGACAATATGCCTCTCGGAAGCTATCACTTAGCACTCACTGGCAAAGACGGACTACAGCAGATTTCACTGAACGCTTTTGAAATTGGTTTTCCTAAATTTAAGCCGAAATTCTCTATGGAAGACTTAAAAAAGAAACTGCAAGAGAAAAACTTCTCCGGCAAAGCGCCTATCATCGAGTAATTTAATGGAGCCGGGCGCCTATCCGTCAAATATTTGCCACACATTGGCCTAAAGAGAAACCAGAACTGAGCCTATGAAACACGCCATTCTTGCTGCCTAGTAAGCAGCGGAGAAAAAGCCCATTTTACTCCGAATCTCCTTCAAGATTAATAACAACTAAATCAACAAGTTATATGCTTCAAGCAGAGTCAATGAAGCACTGCGGTTTTTCCCATCAAAAACATCAACAGAAAGCTTCCACTGCTTTTTTATGGCACACATACTGCTATTTCAACATAACTCTATAGATTTAATTGTAGCAAATAGTCATGAATGCCTCATCCAAACAACTTGTTGAATTTACTGCTGCCACCGCAATGTGTAACGAGAAAGACTCTTTATCCCAAAATGAGCACGCTGTTGCTACTGAGGAAAATCGTCAGTTACAGCGCCAGTTACGTGCTTTGCTGGCGAATGTTCGGCAAAATGAAGAAAAATTAAAACGCTTTCAAGAATTGGAATTACATTTAATCGCATGCACAGAGCTTTTCGAACTTTTAAAAGTCATTATTTATGAGTATCGCGCCACTTCCAATCTTGACAGAGTTTCGCTGGTTCTTTATGACCCCGAGTATGAATTGCAACGTTTGCTGGAAGATGAAGGAATCAAAATCTCTGAACATCGCGATATTATGTTTACTGATAACATCAGTGATATTGACGCATTTTACGGCTTTTCGTTAAAACCTTACCTGGGACAATACGAACAAGACACTCACCGTAAATTTTTTCCTTGTGATTTACAGAGCAGTACCAGCATTGCATTGATACCATTATCAAGAAATATGGAATTGGTTGGTAGCTTGAATCTGGCCAGCCATCATGCTGATCGGTTTGCGCAAAATAATGCGACAGACTTTCTTCAACGATTAACTTCTATCGTTACCGTTTGCCTGAAAAATGTCACCAACCAGGAACGACTTAAAAAACTTGGTCTAACGGATGTCTTAACCGCCGTCAACAATCGCCGTTTCTTTGATCAGCGATTGAGTGAGGAAGTGGGTCGCGCGCAGCGAGACACGCTAACCATTAGCTGCTTGTTTTTCGATATTGATCATTTTAAACAAGTTAACGATACGCATGGTCACAATGAAGGCGATATGGTATTGCGAGAAGTGGCAAGTTTGATACGCATGAATCTGCGAACCAGCGATGTGCTAGCACGTTACGGGGGTGAAGAGTTCTCGGCAATTCTCAATAACACTAACGCTAAAACCGCTTGTGAAATCGCCGAGCGTATTCGCTCAAGCATTGCTTATCGAGAATTCACCTTAAGCACAGGCGACTCAATTCATGTCACAGTATCGATCGGTATAGCGACTATTCAGGCCGGCAAATATGCTATTGACACTAACCGATTGGGAGACACATTGCTGCAAAAGGCCGATCAATGTTTATATGAGGCTAAACGCACAGGGCGAAATAAAATCATTTGCACAACAGACCGAGCAATATCTAACAAAAAAAAGCAATTGGATATGTTTATTGACTAATAACGCCGCGCCATTGAAAGCGCGGCGTTATCAACATTCTACAACGCCATATCTTTCAATGCTTTCAAAGGAAGTATTTTTACTGTATTCCGTGCTGGTTTAGCTTTAAACATCATCTCTTCGCCATTAAAAGGATTGATGCCTTTTCTCGCTTTAACTGCAGGTTTTTTCACAACCTTAATTTTCATTAAACCTGGGAATTTAAACTCACCTACCGATTTTTTCTTAATGTGACGCTCGATTAACAATGTTAACTCATCGATGACTGCTACAACGTCTTTACGACTAATCTCAGTTGACCCAACAATCTGATCTAATATCTGTGTTTTAGTCATTACTTCAGAAATTGCAGTTGTTACCCGTTTTTTTGCTGGAGAGGCAGCTTTCTTTGCTGGCGCTTTCTTTACTGGAGCTTTTTTGGCTGGTGCTGCTTTTTTCGTAACAACAGTTTTTTTCTTTGTCGTGGTTTTCTTGGCTACCATGATTTACCCTATGAGAAATGTTTAGCCTGTCCGAATAATTTCTTATCCGATCCTGTTAAAGTAAACAAAAACAACGTATGCGTTTACTAAAACACTGTAAAAATAGCACATTTGCAACAGTTGTGAATAAAAACAAAATATTTTTTACTGTTTTTTACTGTTTCTTGGCTATTTTGATTAAAGCATAAACGAATAATACCCTTTTTTTCAGTCATGCATGTGTGTGTTACCGCATTTTTCAGCTACCACCCAAACTCGCTCAACCTCCCCTCTGCCTTTCATAGTCTTTGTCAGCAGCATTTTGTCGCAGCAAAAAAATGGGCAAATTACTTGGAATTTTTACCGGCAAGCGGTATCATTTGCCCTCAACACATCCAATTGGGAGAGGCTTCTCAAGTATCGAGAAGCGCCGAAGGCGCAACATGCCCGGAATCGCTCAGGCAAAAGGACCGATTGAGACAGTAATGAGTAGGCGCGCCTAACAGGCGCCGACACATTATTATGTTGACTCTGGAGAGAGATCTCTACATAAACGAGATCCACCGAAGGGGAAGGCGTCAGCCTAAACTCTCAGGTTTGGCGGACAGAGGGGCACATGTTTAAGTGATTAAACATGCCCTGAAACCGTTACAAGCAAAAACCGGAGCTGCCACATGAGCTTAAAAACTCCCCTATATCAAAAACATGTCGAAATGGGCGGAAAAATTATCGATTTTTCTGGCTGGCAAATGCCAATTCACTACGGCTCACAACTCGAAGAACACCATCAGGTCAGACAATCTGCCGGCATGTTTGATGTTTCCCACATGACAATTCTCGACATGCGCGGAGAGCAGGTCAAAGCTTTCCTGCAAACACTATTTGCCAACGATATCAGTAAGCTAAAAATCCCCGGAAAAGCGCTTTATAGCTGCATGCTGAATCAAAACGGTGGCGTGATTGACGATTTAATCACTTACTACATTGATGACGGCTTTTACCGCACGGTAGTCAATGCCGCCACCCGCGATAAAGACATAAGCTGGATTAACAATGTTGCCAAAGATTTTAATGTCGAAGTATTAGAAAGAAAGGATCTTGCGATGATCGCCGTGCAAGGCCCTAAAGCCAGGGAGCTGGCAACCCCACTGCTACCCGCGGCATTAGCTGAGCGAGCGCTCGATTTAAAACCCTTTAATGCGACGATTGAATCAGACTGGATGGTTGCCCGCACAGGTTATACCGGTGAAGATGGTTATGAAATTATGCTGCCCGCCGACAGCGCGAGCACTCTTTGGCAACAACTCTTTGATAAGGGCATAAAACCCTCCGGCCTTGGCGCGCGAGACACCTTACGGCTGGAAGCGGGTATGAATTTATACGGCGCCGATATGGATGAAACTATCACCCCATGGGAAAGCGGCTTGAGCTGGACGGTAGCATTAGAGCCCGCCGAACGTAATTTTATCGGCCGAGAAGCGCTTGTGCGACAATTGTCGGAGGTTCAATATGATTTTGTCGGCCTGATACTCGAAGGCAAAGGTGTACTTAGAAATCATCAAAAAGTCATCTTAGACAATGGCGCAACAGGTGAAATTACCAGTGGCAGCTTTTCTCCTTCACTGCAAAAAGCCATTGCCATGGCAAGAATTCCAAAAACTGTGGATACGCACTGTAACGTCGAAATACGCAACAAGCTCGTGCCTGCAAAAATTGTAAAACCCAATTTCGTCAGGCACGGCAAAGCGTGCATCGAGAATAGATAAATTAATAAAATATGAGGATTAAACAATGAGCGAAATTCCTGCAGAACTAAAATATACAACAACCCACGAATGGATCGAAGTAGGTCACGATGGTACTGCCCGGGTTGGCATCACCGATCATGCACAAGAACTTTTAGGTGATATTGTATTCGTTGAGGCGCCTGAAGTCGGCACAGAAATCAGCATCGAGGAGCCTTGCGCAGTGGTTGAGTCTGTCAAAGCGGCCTCTGATGTCTATGCCGCCTTAACCGGCGAAGTCATCGAGAACAACGAAATTCTTGCCGACACCCCTGAAGTCATTAATTCGCACCCTTATGGTGACGGTTGGATCTATCTCGTCAAATTGAAAGACCCAAAAGAATTGGAACAACTGATGGATGCCGATGCCTACCAAGAATTAATCGAATCCGAAGAACATTAAACCTAGATTAATCAGTTGAACCACGATTCCTAGCGCAAGCTCTTGATACACCTAGCAAATCCAAAAATATGCTGATCACCAATAAGGTGACCATGCAATTCTTGAATTCACTATGCACTTCAATATCTTGCACTACCGAGTGCCCTCTGGGTAAAAATTCGCGCCAACTTATTATTCTAGGTTAAAAACTTAAAAGTCTAAATTATGCCATTTATACCACACACACAAAACGACATTGATTCCATGCTCAGTCACCTCGGTGTCGACAGTATTGAATCACTATTTGATGAAATACCTGATTCGTTAAAAAATAGTGAATTAAAGCAAGTGCCCACCCGCGCCACCGAACTCGAAGTTCAGCAAATAATGCGGCAGCGTGCCGCATTGGATGGCGAACCATTGTGTTTTGCCGGCGGCGGTGCATATCAACATCACATTCCCGCTGCGGTATGGGAAGTTGCAACCCGGGGCGAGTTTTATAGCGCCTATACACCCTATCAGGCAGAGGCCAGCCAGGGCACTCTGCAACTCATCTATGAATACCAAACCATAATGAGTTCACTCACTGGACTGGAGCTATCAAACGCTTCTTTATATGATGGCGCTTCGGGCCTAGCAGAAGCCATCTTGATGGCCGTAAGAGCTAATCGTAAATCCAAATCAAAACGTATTTTGATGCCTAAGGCGGTTCACCCGAGTTATCGAAAAACCACCGCGACTATCGTAAAGAATCAAAATATTACCTTGGAAGAAATCGATTTCGACCATAAAAGTGGTAAAACCTTACTCGAAATACTGCCAGATAATCCCGGTGATTTTGCCGCGCTGGTGATTCCACAGCCCAATTATTTTGGCAGTCTGGAAGAAGTCGATGCCTTAACCAACTGGGCACATCAACATAATGCCTTAGTCATTGCAGTGGTTAACCCAATGAGCCTGGCCATACTTAAGGCGCCTGGTCAGTGGGGCAATAACGGTGCTGATATCGCCTGCGGTGATGGCCAACCCTTTGGCATCCCACTGTCTTCCGGCGGACCCTATTTTGGCTTCATGTGTACCAAAATGGTATACGCGCGACAAATGCCAGGACGTATTGTTGGACGAACGGTCGACCTGGATGGCAAACCCGGTTACACCTTAACCCTGCAAGCACGAGAGCAACACATCCGGCGCTCCAAAGCAACGTCAAACATTTGTACTAACCAAGGCTTATTGGTGACGGCTGCGACGATTTACCTCGGCATCATGGGGTTTGAGGGCATCAAGTACACCGCCACCAACAGCCACATCAATACCCAACAATTGATGGATCAGTTAACTGTCATTCCTGGCGTTGAAGTCGTTTTCAATAGCCCTAACTTTCATGAATTCGTCATTCGACTCAACAAACCGGTGAATACAATTTTACAAAAACTGGCAGATAACAATATCGTGGGTGGCGTAGCCTTAGCGGGAGATTATCCTGAGCTGGAAAACTGTTTGTTAGTCTGTGCCACCGAAACCAAAACCGAAGAACACCTCAAACATTTTTGTGTAAAACTAACGGAAGTCTTGAAATAAATGGCAACCACCAGCTTACAAGGTAAAGCGTGTAATACCAATCAAGCGCTACCAGAAGTCGGCCAGCAAGCGTCCGCGTTTTGTGCGCTGAATACTCGATTGGAAGAAGTTTGTTTATCCCAGTTTGAAGGGCAAGCAAAACTGATTTACAGCGTTCCCAGCCTGGACACTATGGTCTGTGCCAATACCACCATCGAGCTAAATAATATTGCAGCGGATTTACCCAATACCGTTTGCCTTGTTATCTCTGCCGATCTGCCATTTGCACAACAACGCTTTTGCAAGGAACATAAGTTAAAAAAGCTTGTGACCTTATCTCTCATGCAATCAAAACAATTTGCTGAAAACTACGGAGTATTGCTGGTTGACGGGCCATTAAAAGCCTTGACCGCCAGAGCGGTATTTGTTTTAGACGCTAATAACACGATTATTCACCAACAATTGACCCGTGACATTGCCGATGCCCCTGACTTCAACGCAGCAATTGAAACATTAAAATCAAAGGCCAGTTAAGATGTTAATTTTTGAACAGTCTCAACCTGGAAGAAGCAACCTCTCCCAGTACAAAATCCAGTCTCAAGAAGACGTGCTCAACATACCGAATGAGTTATTGCGCGCGGATAAGCCACTCATGCCTGAGGTGTCTGAACTTCAAGCTGTGCGGCATTACACCAAACTCTCGCAAAAGAACTTTTCCATCGATACACATTTTTACCCGCTGGGTTCCTGCACCATGAAGTACAATCCCCGCGCCTGTAACCAGTTAGCATTTTTACCCGGATTTACATCGCGCCACCCGCAAGCCGTCGCCAGTTTAAGTCAAGGTTATTTAAGCTGCATGTACGATTTGCAGGAAATTCTTAAAGACGTTACCGGCATGGAAGCTGTTTCTTTAGCACCCATGGCCGGCGCACAAGGTGAGCTTGCCGGGGTTGCCATGATTCGCGCTTATCATGATGCCCGCAATGACAACGAACGTTGTGAAATTCTCGTGCCCGATGCCGCCCACGGAACCAACCCTGCCACAGCCGTAATGTGCGGTTATAAAGTCAGAGAAATTCCCACGGATAAAAATGGCGATGTGGATTTTGAGTCATTAAAACAAGCCGTCGGGCCGCAGACCGCAGGTCTAATGTTAACCAACCCATCGACTCTTGGTGTTTTTGAACGGAGAATTCAGGATATTGCCAAAATTGTTCACGAAGCTGGTGGTCTGTTGTATTACGATGGTGCTAACTTGAATGCAATTTTAGGCAAAGTAAAACCCGGCGATATGGGTTTTGATGTTATCCACATGAATCTGCATAAAACATTTTCCACCCCCCATGGCGGCGGTGGTCCAGGCTCCGGCCCAGTCGGTGTCAACGCACGACTTAAACCGTATTTACCTATCCCGATGGTCGCAAAAGACGGTGACGCCTATCATTTACTCACCGAGAAAGACTGTCCGGACAGCATGGGGCGGCTTTCTAGTTTTATGGGTAATGCCGGCATCAATCTGCGCGCCTATGTCTACGCCAGATTACTGGGGCGAGAAGGCATGATACGCGTTGCCGAATTTGCTACCCTCAATGCCAACTACTTAATGAAATTATTACGTGATCGTGGCTTTACCGTGGCCTTTGATAATCGACGTGCAACACACGAGTTTATCATTACCTTGAAAAAAGAAAGCAAGTCACTTGGCGTCACCACCATGGACTTCGCAAAACGCTTGCTGGACTATGGTTTCCACGCACCGACCACGTACTTTCCATTACTGGTTCCAGAATGTTTGCTTATTGAACCAACAGAAACGGAACCTAAAGAATTGCTTGAAGCATTTGCAGATACCATGGAGAAAATTTATCAGGAGGCCAAACTTGATCCTGAGATCTTGAAAACCGCACCTCACACCATGCCGGTTAAGCGCTTGGATGATGTCCGTGCTGCGAGACAATTGGATCTTTGCTGGAAAGGTAATGATACAAGCTCGAACCTTAAGTAAATCAGTGCCGGGCTGCTTCCCGGCGCGTGATAACCTTGCTTGCAGCAGCAATCGTTAATTGATCAATACGGGCAGATCGGACAAATATAATGGCAAACCAAAATCGCGGTATATTTCGCTTCATTGACGCCGCCAACTTCTCCTGGCAGGGCATTAAAGCCACTTATCAACACGAGGAAGCTTTTCGTCAGGAGAGCTGGCTGGTTTTAATCCTGGCGCCGCTGGCATTTGTTATTGCCGATAGCGGTGTCGAGCTGGCGCTATTACTTTCCAGTCTTATCCTCATTCTCATCGTTGAGTTGCTCAACTCCGCCATTGAAGCCGTCGTAGATCGCATTGGTCCAGAAAAACATGAATTATCAGGCAGAGCAAAAGACATTGGCTCTGCGGCAGTATTTTTCGCACTAAGCAATGCCGCGATTATTTGGGCTTGCATTATTTTCATTTAAAAAATAATTGGAGTAACACAGTATGACAGCACTCATTTGTGGTTCTTACGCTTACGATACCGTAATGACCTTTCCCGATAAATTTAAAAACCACATCCTACCCGACAAAGTTCACATGCTGAATGTTTCGTTTTTGGTGCCTGGTATGCGCCGAGAGTTTGGTGGTTGCGCAGGCAACATTGCCTACAATTTAAAATTACTTGGTGGTAATCCAGTGCCCATGGCAACAGTCGGCAAAGATTTTACACCCTACGCGGAATGGATGGATGCAAGCGGCATTAATCGCGAACACATCAAGATAATCGATAGTGAATTCACTGGCCAAGCATTCATTACCACCGACCTGGACGACAATCAAATTACCGCGTTTCATCCCGGGGCAATGGGACACTCACATGTCAATTCAGTCAGTGATGCAAAAGATGTCAGCATTGGCATTATCTCACCTGACGGCCGAGACGGCATGATCCAACATGCAGAGCAATTTGTAGAAGCCGACATTCCTTTTATTTTTGATCCGGGTCAAGGCATGCCCATGTTCAATGGCGATGATTTACGTAAATTCATTTCCCAAGCAACTTGGGTGACCGTCAATGATTATGAAGCCGAACTACTACAGGAGCGAACCGGCTTATCACCGCATGAAATCGCCGAACAAGTTGAAGCCTACATCGTGACACTGGGCGGCAAAGGCTCACACATTTACACCCAACAACATCGCCACGAAATTCCATCTGCAACCGCCAAAGCACTCATCGACCCCACAGGTTGTGGCGACGCCTATCGCGCTGGTCTACTCTACGGAATCATGAACAAACTTGACTGGGCGACAACAGGCCGCATTGCCTCTTTAATTGGCGCAATAAAAATCGCCAACCACGGCCCACAAAATCATCAATTTAACCGCGAAGAGTTTGCCGCACTTTATGAAAATAATTTC
>CALZHW010000091.1 GCA_945787125.1 uncultured Ectothiorhodospiraceae bacterium | reverse complement strand
CCCATTCCAAAACCAATGAGAATTAATTTCAGCCGTTACATATACACTGACGTATGCGCCGGAATAATTTTTTGAAAACTCGTTTGTTTGCAATGAATCGAAATGATCTTGCATATACCCAGCGCCAATAACACTGAAGGATGTCGCTCGATTTGTAATAAACACTGGAGTAGTATCAAAATACGTTTTTTTGTGAGATGTTTTAGAATTATTTACGTTATTACTTTTCAAATTAATATCACTTTGTGTCGATATAAGATCCTGTTTGAACAATAGGCCAGCGGTCATTGGCTGTCGTTCTACCAGGAAGCCTTTATAATCAGGCCCAACAGCATTGACTTTAAGGCTGGCAATGCTAATCAGTATAAAAAACATCATTAATTTAAACATGTCACTTCTCCCTAAGTTTTTCTGAAAGCTGCGCATTTTCCAGAGCGTTTAAACGCTGGTTTGGTAGAAATTCTCAGGAACAACGATATTCGCTTGTGAGATAAGTTAACGATTTCTTCTTGATTAAAATAGCTCTCACCATCGTAATACCAGTGGCAATGATGGTCTAAAATCATGAACCTCTCCCCTCGTTCCAGCATCAAACTCAAGTTCCATAAGGTGTGAACTATCCTGCTTCACATTAAAGCCATCCAAACTATTTGCTTTGTTAGCAGGAACTGACAATCCCGAAGTGTTAGCAATGCTAACAGTAACTTTCGTTAATTCCTTAAAACCAATATCATGATTCCACGGCTCTTTACTATCTTCAGGACCGGGTTTAGTTAGGAATGAGATAAAAAACCACATTGGCTCTTCTAACGGTGCTTTGCCAATTTCCACGGCTAGCGGCTTGGGAAAAAACGTTGGACTGTATTTCCACGCAGGAAATGGTGCAGATTTTTCTGTGTTATCACTAGGCCAAAAACAAAAACCAAAAGGAGAAATGTTTTTATTCACCAATGAACAGCGCTCGTAAAGCCCTGTAGGGTTAGTCAGTTCACTTTGCGCTTCGGCAGGATTTTCAAGCCATAATAATTCGAGCACTACATTGTGAAAGAAAAATCGTCGATTGGCTGTACCCTGTCCTGGATGAATGTTATTCGATCCCTCAGAAAGTCCAAATGCTTTTAATAGCTCTGCTTCCGGTGCTCCTTCTTTTGTGCAGATAAAAATATGATCAAGTTTCATATTGCTATTCGTACCCTTGTATTTATTAATGTTGAATTTAAAATTTAAAACTAACATTTATCTGCCAGATATTAAACTCTACATTCTCAAGTTATTACAAGAGTTTGAAAGAAAGGTTCTATTTACCCATCACCACGTTCATATGTAGCTATTGTTATTAATTCGTGAAACACGCAATTGCCCTATCCATGGGTGCTCGTTGTTCGCATCCATGCGGACAACGTTTTCTACTACCTATATAGCACCAAACGCTCAGTTCATCGTTTATATCGTGAAATATGTGCAGTAGATAAAAGATGCTAGGTTTTAGCCCCCTTTCAATATGCCCCATCAACTGGAACAAATTGAGAGAGATAACTCTCTCGCTCTCTAAGAAACTGCATGAGCAACTCTGGATATTCTGGTACTACCGCTCGTTGAACGGTGAGACGATTGTGTAATGCTTGTCTCCATGCGTTTGTTTTTGGTAAATTTTCGAATATATCTAAATCAACCACTTGATCGAAGACATCGAAATATCGGAAAATAGGCCCGTAGACGGCATCGATTAGATGAAACTTGTTACCGGAAAAAAAAGGTGTGCCGCTGGTTTCTTTCTCAATAAATAGAAACTTCGATCTTATTTCGATACGCTTGTCATTAAAACTAACTTCATCTTTTGCACTGTATAAACCGCCAATACTGTCTAAAATTCCCGAGCCAAATTCAATCCAGGCGCGGTGATATGCTTTTTCAAGCGGATCTTTCGGATGCAGTGACCCCGGAGTAATTTCGTTGAGGTATTCACAAATCACTGCGGATTCAAACAATGCTTTGTTTTCATTTACCATCAACACCGGCACTTTGTTCATAGGAGATATTAGTTTGAACCATGCTGGTGTGTTAGATAAATCAATATCAGTTCTTATATAGTCGATGTTTTTTTCCTGCAACACAATAATCGAACGTTGTACATAAGGACACAATTTATGGGTCACAAGCTGGAATTTTTCCTTATTCATTAGCATTTCCCTCATGACGTAGCATCAAACTACTTTTTGTTAAGGCATATTTTCCGTCACCCAGACTAAGTTGTACTAGCGCAATTACTGCAAGAAATAATGGATATTCCCAACCTCCACCGGCATTGCTAAATAACCAACCGTTTGACCAGTGCGCCCAAGTCGCACCGAGTAATACAGGAATTACAATTATAGAAAATATTCTTGTTTTTATTCCCAGTATTAACGCCAAGCCAGAAATAGCTTCTACCAGAAAAACGATGTATGCAAGAATTGCAGGTAACCCAATAGAGGTAAAAAACTCGGCAGTTCCAGGCAATGTAAAAATAACCAATTTGAGATAGACACTGTGTGCTAAAAGTACAACACCGAGCGCAATTCTTAGAATAAATGCACCAAACTCAGGTTTTAGTAAATAGTTCATGAATGTTTGCCTCCTTGTAGCAAATTTGAGTCTATTATCGGTATTGCAATTTCGAAATGAAATTGGCAATATTGGCAAGTCTCGCTTGCATAAATGCAAAATCACTTCAACTAAGGTTATATATGGATTGGAACTCATTAAAATTTTTTATCGCGATTGCAGAAAATGGCTCACTCTCGGCTGCGGCTAAGGTACTTGGGATAAACCATTCCACTGCCTTTAGGCGTATTAATGCTTTTGAAAAAGAAATAGGCGGGCGGCTATTTGAGCGTTTGAGTCACGGCTATGAACTCACTCCAACAGGAGAAGAGTTACTTGTTCTCGCACAAAAAATCTCCAACTCGTTTGATGACATGGAACGCCGTATCATCGGCAAAGATATTCAACCGAAAGGCACTGTTAAAATTACTGCTCCCAACAATATCGCCTATCGATATTTACCCCGTTATCTTGCTGAGTTTCACCACCTTTATCCTGAAATACATATTGAGTTACTGGCAAGCAATCTGGAATTTAATATGAGCAATCGCCAGGCAGATATTGCCATTCGGGCAACACCTTCTCCGCCTGAACATTTAGTTGGGCGCCAACTTAGAACTATTGCGTGGAGTGTTTATGGTAGTGAGGCT
Organism: uncultured Ectothiorhodospiraceae bacterium; assembly: GCA_945787125.1. Classification (GTDB taxonomy): domain Bacteria; phylum Pseudomonadota; class Gammaproteobacteria; order S012-40; family S012-40; genus CALZHW01. The sequence goes on along the minus strand of CALZHW010000091.1, from coordinate 12,201 downwards.
TATGAACATGAATCAGGATTGCCAAATAATCTTGAGGAACTACAAAATCATCGCTTAATAGGTGCCACGGGGGGAATGAGTAGCCTACCTGGCTTTAACTGGTTAGAGATGAATCATCCAAAACAAATCCACGTTCGTTGTGACGACCTGGTGTCGATGTCTTATTTTGCGGAATCAGGACAGGGATTAGCGTTTCTCCCTAACGATCAACAACGACCAGAAATTAAAAAATTATTCACATTTGAACCGGGTGAAACGAGCAACTTATGGTTATTAACCCATCCAGATTTACGCTATGTTGAAAGAATCAAACTGGTGATGCAGCATTTAACAAAATCGTTTTCTGAAGAAAACAATATTTAATAAAAAAATCAGCTGGACAAGAGAATAAAATGCCATCAATAGAATTTCACTGTAAAATTCTACATTCTATATCCACTTCCAACTGATTTGGAAGGACCCTTTTATTACTCAAGTTTCGGAGTTCTAATTTTCCTAAATAGCGGTAATAAACATATTCTACTTACACCGTGGTTGTTACCCACAGTATAGATTCGAACTCCGAAACTTGAGCTATTTTTACGCTATAGGTTGAAATGCAATCAACTTATCCAAATCAGTAGCAGTAGTACCCAAGCCATGATTTGGCAACACTTGTGAGAAGCGTCCAACATCACCATCATGCAATGCCATATAATTTAAAACCACTGCTTCTGCCAATTGATCAACATTGTTACTAATGACAGATGCAGCAGTTTCTATTGAACCTTCTGGTTTAAAGTATCCAATTTGACTATTATTGTTTACTATTTGTGGCATTCCATTGGGATCGTACACTAACATTAATGACGCAGAAGTTGATGAGTTATCACCTTTCCATATTCCTTTTTCAGTCTCATCAACTGTTCCATCACTCGCCACCGAGCCATCGCTAAATACGTAGATCATTAACTTTTTATTGATCAATCTTGCGTATTCCAACGCTGCACCAATTTGCTGACCCGCTCTACGGTCACGCTCTTCACCGGTGGTACGGGTACTGTTGTGATAATCGTAACCACCGAATTGAATCGTGCCAGCACCTGCAACACCATTTATCACCAACTTGGAGACTGAAGCGGTTTTCTGAAAATCGCCTATATCAAATCCCCGATTGGTGAAAACAGATTGCAATATTGCGTCAGCATCAATGTCAGTCCTATTTGGATCACCAGTTGCAGCAACGGCACTTTCAAGATATCGACATTCAATGATCTTATTGATTTCAGCCGATGTTTGAATTTTACCAAGCTTTTTCTCACTGATTCGCTGGATAGTTTTCATTACATTAACTGCATCATCCCCATCAGGTAAAAGCTTAGCGAGTTTACCCGTATCAATTAAGCCGCGTGCGTCATTACCGCTGGCAATTTTTGTTGGTCTAACACTGAGATCAATCATGGAAGCAGGTGCAACTGATCGCCCACCTGAGTCAGAACTTCTTGATCCTATCAGAGAGACAACATCACCATCGGCTCCCGCTTTATAAATACCATACATAGGATTATGTGGATTATCGCTAGTATCATTGGATGATCGGGCACACATAATCGAGCCATTGACATTATTAAGCGTTGCCTGCATTGCAATATCTCTTATGCCTCGGAGTAGCGCACTGTCTGCATGAAACGCCAAACCTAAACCACCTTCATCGAGCGTTGCAATTTGCCCTGCAAGACTAGGCAGCATACTAGAAGGTAAGCCCAATTTTTTATAACCATCATTACTTAAAAAATCCATCTGACCTGCCGGCCCGCCTACTAACACATTCGATCCGGCGATATTTGCTCCGCCGGAAAGATCTACGCAAATAAAAGGAACCTTACCACCAGTACCTGTAATAATGCCACAATCCGCTTCAGTAACCGCAGCCATGGCCTTCGACCCCATTAATCCAAATAATGATGGCGCTATAACTGCCGCCGCACCAGCGATTAAACCCTGGCCGAGAAAATCACGACGTGTTATTGGACGTTTATGATTTTCGAGCTTTAACGGTTCGTCAAAATCCAGGTTGGTATTTTTTTTATTCTGTTTGTTATTTTTGTTTTTTGTCATGATTAAATCCTCTATCTGCTACCTTGGTTTACACCAAATACTAATTTATGGAAACGGTTGCACTTGCAAGTACTGACGCGCACGCTGCTTTAACAATGGTCCGAGTTCTAGCAGCATCGCAATCTGCAGCGACGTTACAACTGGCACTCAACTCATCGATAAGCTGATCAAGCTCGGGTTGCACTTCCATTAAACTTGGTTGGCTGCTTAAATTAGTCCCCACCATCTTATTAACCAGGTTGCTTATCACGATATCGCGTTTTTCCTGATTGCTAAAAGCTGTGACGACTGGGGAAGTAAACTCAAACGTGCTACCAAAGAAACTGGTTCGTAGCGTATTGTTTTCCACTAATGCATCACAATATTCCAGAGATAATTTAGCTATTCCAATCTGATTAGCAGATACGAATGAACCTAAGTTCGGTGTCCCAGGTAATTGCTGTTCAATATCCTCATAGGTTTCTCTAGTGACTGATTTATCAACTCCAGTTAATACAGCCATGGTATTGTTAATTTGTGCAAAGGTACGTACACCATATTCCGGAGAAGTTTCATTAACGCTCATATCTGGAACGGGGCTTGGGTTTTGTTCAATAACAACATTGCTATTATTACCAAGCACCTCAAATACGAGCGAAAAATTATCCGTTTCGGTCCCTGTATCCTTTGGAATAACCGCAGCAAGTGAAGACAGCTCAGTATCGTTAGATGTAACTGTCATATCTACATTTCGGAAAGTTTGCGCCACAGCAGGCACGTTATCATTCACAGCAATACGAATATTTTTTACTGGAATATTAGGAACTGCAATGTCTGTGAATAAGGTAGGTGTCCCGAATACATAACTATATTCATCCAGCTCACTAACCACCAAGCTTATTTTGCTCGTTGTATTACCTGATGTATCAAGGGACTCGGAAATATCAAATTCTAAAATATATTTGTCACCAATTCCCTCCAGTGCATTTTGTAATACTTCCTCAGCCGTCAACGCTCGATCATGAATGCCAACAAATAACATCTTACCTAACCATTGGCGCTTAACATTATTAGATACTTCATTACCAAGAACAAACGTATAACCATCATTCCAGTTAGATATATCAGCGGGCACCGCAGGATCTGATTCGACACGTTCGTAAACCGTTTTGTTGCCGTTCACATATATATTTCGACCATTAGTTGTATCAAAGGTAAAAACAACATGTTGTAGCTGAGGTTTTAAATCACCTGCGTCGTTATCAGATTCAAGTGCAGGTGAAGAGCCATTCGCTCCGGTCATATCACTTCTATTTCTAAAGTTATAATAACTGGTATCTTGCCCCATGGTGAAATTTCTATTTTGTGCATTTTGCGAATAACTGACAATTCTCGCAGGTCCATCAATCGCGGTATTGTCGTTAATTATCCAAGCTTCAATCGAGTATTGTTTTGAACCGTCAGGTCCTGCGATTTTGTCAAAAAGTTTTTTACTGTCAGCAGCAGTCCCTACCGCTTTACTGACTTCTGTTGCGTTTGGATCAGTTATTTCAATGCCGCGTGCTGGAATCCAATTCACGTCTGCACTTAACGTTAAATCAAGTGTGGGAGCCACGCCACTGGTATCCAAAGCGGTTTGGCCAGAGCCAGTTTTGAATTCGTATTTGGCAATAATTGCATCTTCAACTCGCCCCATACCTTCATCTTTTATTCCCTGTGCTAACGTAAGCGGCTTACTAACGATACGGGTACCTGACATTCCCGTGCCGGTTGATGTATCTGCCAATGCATTTGCCCAGCCTTCGACACCTGTTTGGATCTCTCCAGCCCATGAATCACAAGTTGGTTGAGTACATTTGTGCAAAGTAAGTATTTTTTTCACCAGGCGTGAATTAGCGGGATTACCAAGATTAACCAGGGTGTTCGATGTAATAACGGAGTAAGCTGTTGCAGCGTCCTGGTGCGCAAAATCTGGTGTACCGGCAGGATCATCTTCTAGCCCAGCATGACACAAGCTACAACGCTCAAGCAAGACAGGTTGCAAGTTATCACTAAAAGCAATAATTTGTGATTCAAGCATAGTGTCTTGTTCTGTTACATCCATCTCGTCCGTTCCATTCATTCCATCGCTTTCGTCTGGCTCTTGTGTTCCATTATTTACCGGTACAGTGCTAGCGAGTTTATCTATTCCTGTTTGAATTTCATCGGCCCAACTATCACATGCAGGCTGAAAACATTTATGCATTGACAATACTTTTTCTATTAAACGTGAATCAGCAGTATCGGTAAGATTTATTAAGTTATTCGAAGTAAGCACTGAATAGGCTGCTGTAGCATCTTGATGTGCGAAATTCGGCGTTTCTTCTGGTTCATCTGCACTGCCTGAATGACAACTCCCACATCGATTTATCAACACTGGATGTAGGTCACTACTAAAAGCCGTGATTTGTGAATCAAGGAGTTCGGCTTGAACTGTACCATCTACTTCGTCTTGACCATCAGTTTCATTATTAACGTTTATGTCATCTTCTTCTGCAATATCATTAGCCCAGTCTTCTATTCCTGTTTGAATTTCATCCGCCCATGTATTACAAGTAAACCGAGAACATTGATGAAACGCGAGTACCTTCTTCACTAAACGTGAACTCTCTGAATTATCAAGATTCACCAACGTTTCCGACATAACGACAGAATAAGCTGTAGCAACATCTTCATGAGCAAAATCTGGCGTTCCTGCAGGTTCACTTTTTCCTCCTGCATGGCAATGCCCACAACGATCAACCAAAACCGGATGCAAGTTTGCATCAAAAGCACTAACTTGTGGATCCAGGGTAGTATCTTTGTTTGCATTTTTTTCACTATTGCAACCAATAAAAAATATTGTCATTAATGCAATTATCAGCACACGACCCAAGTTATGATATTTAGGGGAATTACTAATCCTACATCGATCAGTAAATTTATTTGGTACATTTCTATTTCTTTTTATCATTCTAAAACTCCTACTACATACATTCAGGACAACCATGTTTATATCAGCTCTGATCCGAACTATTTGCCATTGCCTTGATATATCTTTCTCGCGACTGGAAATAATTGGATCTTATGAACGGCAGGGCTATTGACCCATGCAAAAGCTTGCTACTTCAGCAAAAACGCGTTTCATACTGTAATCATTCATTTCAAAAACTTCAGTAATTCGTTCAACTTCCGCTCGCTCTACTGGATTTGCAGGTGTACGAAAACAAATTTGTTCAAAAGCCTTTTTAACCTGACACCTTGAAAACGCCTCGCTGGAGGAAATTTCTTCACCTAAACTTTTAACGCCCGAACCGCTTGCGTTTGGGCCTCGCCAGCCAATTGCTGCATTTTTACCAGCACGCCAATAATTGGACCAGCTGTCATCTTTCGTGATATAGCCCAATGGAAATGTTGTATTGTTAATTAAATATTTCGCTTGTACTTCACCGTCTGTATACACTACTCTTTCCGATTCTTGATCCCACTCGTAGTATGCAAATGCTTGTACCAAAGGATCCATACCTGCATGACAACCAACACATGAGTTCAAAAATATGGTGCTATCTCCGCCTGGACTGCGAGTAACATCTTGTCTCACACGATCAGGGGTTCGTGACACATCGTTAAGATCTCCCACTTCCATACACAAATGATTTTTAGTGATAGATTCCCACATGGCGCGATTGGTACCGGCGAATAGAAAGGCTTCCCCAGCAGCACGTGATGTTAAAACCCCGGCTGTTTGTTCCGCTGAAAGTTGTGTACCTACTAACTCGGATTGCTTTACTGAAACTAGATTTGCCACATCACCAAGATTGACATCACTGGCTTCCAACTCTTCATAATGATTGTTGTTTGAATGCGAATAATCGCTAGAGGTATCAGTGCCTATATAGACAATATCAGCTGTCATAATTTCTTTAAATGGTACATCATCTCGAATGATACCTATCGCTGTCGCGGTGTAATCATTCAACGGTCTGAACACAGCTTGATCTTTATTGGTCCAAGGAGTGATATAATTCTTCAAAAAGATATTGTAGAAGCCTTTATTTTCCATCGCTTCCATTGCAGCACCAATCGCATCGCCGTTGGAAATTTTTTCTGCCATGGAATTGAGAACAGACTCTGATGGCGGGGATGCTGCCAAACGATCATGAATTTTTTTTGCTTGATCACGAGGTGTTGCAAACGAAGTAGATGACATTAAACAAAACAAAATCATCATTGATAAAACAATTCGACCTTTACTAAACACAAAAATCAATCCATTTGATATTAATATTTTCATACCTATAACCCTCTCATTAGACGTACAACAGTACTGCGTCCTTGGGATCTAAAACCACAACGACAACTTCTACATTATTTTTCTTCACAGCTTTTATTTAGAAGTGAACTTTCCACATCAAGACTACAATCGACAATTTCATTTTTATTTCTAGTCGATTAAGACCCAAACCACAGGTTGGATATAACCCACTTAGCAAGCAATCTGCCAATCCACGTATAAATCATCAATAAAGAATTATTGGATATATTATTGTTGATTTATTATTCCAATTTAATAATTCACTACGCTAAAAACGCGTGAAATGTATTTTCTGAAATTCATGTTTTTGAAAAGCGTAAAAGTTGAAACTAACAACTTATATCAATGTCTGAGATTAGTTATAGTGAGATAGACAAGGTCGCTTAATTGCGACTATTAGAATAGAAAAGATGGCGGTAACAAAAAACGATTCAAATAATTTGCTGTGTTGTCTTTTTACGACCAACTGCATTTAAATTACCAAATCAATAAATATCACTTAGTAGAGCGCTGTAGTTTGCAAGACTTCCGAATACTCAACAAATGCGAATAAGCAATTCAGTTAACAACTGAAGCCTCTAACTAACGATGAAATACATCAATAAACTCCCTCTCCAATATAGATAACAGCTAACGTTAACAATCGATAATTGAGGTCGTCTAATTGCGACTTAAACTTATGCTAGCTCTATTTTTTACAGACAAGGAAAAAATTAATCGATTATAAGATGAGGTCGCCTATTAGCGACTAGTGGCGCGTTCCCTAAATTCAATTATGAATGACGTTTACTCCCAGTGACATTACTGCGTTAATCGTTAAGTATAGAGAATGAAATAAGCACCAATCCCAATCCAGCTTAAAGCAAGTAAGAACCATGGTAACCAATGTTGTTTGTATTGGATTGTTTGAGGGGCTTGCAAAGTCGGTGTAGTTTCTCGAGTTTGCTGTTTTAATGCTTGTTTACGTTTTTTGTCTAACTCTCGATTTTTCGTGTTTTGTTGCTTTTTATAGAATTCAATGCCCTTTTGAATACCTTGAGCAATGATTTTAGTTTGCTCTTTGCTTTGTCCGGGCTTTTGAATACCATGGGCTATTTTACTCGCTTCATCTAAAGATTTTTGTGAAACGGATTGACTTTTACTCTGTTTTGGCATCGTAGTTCCTGGTTTATAGATGGTTAATTAATCATCTTTTTGGATTTACTGCTATCGTTAATAGTGATATTAAGATTTTTTGAATTATAACGTTCATGACAGCTTTTAATGAGTTATGAAATATTACTGAAATGGAACATGTTCTTCCGAACTTCAAATTGAAAACCACCGACTTCTGCCTTATGATATTCATCCGATTAATAAGCCAACACTCTAATGACATTCGAAGTCAATATTTTACCGTCAGGACATTTACATTGCTCAGACGATAATACCACCAAAGCAAAGATTGTTTCAGCCTTTGAACATGATACAGGACAAGGTTTATTTGCCTTGGCTGCTAGTCAAAACAGCGCAACATTTTCTAGCTCAGCAAGTTTTTGGCGCGATTTTGCTTGCGCTTATATGAAAGAACGCTGCCATACCGTGGATTCTGAACCAAATATCCAAACGATTGCGTGGAATCCAGAAACTCAGCAAATGTTGCTTAATGCACCACCGATGAAAGGTGCTGAATACCTCTCGCCACAGGTATTAGAAACAGCTTGGGATGCGCTGGATCATTGGCTTTGTCAACAAGTCAATCTAAATAAAACATCCCTTGGAGACTTTCTTAAAACACACGCCCCACAATGGCGCCAAGTGGGTCGAGTGTGTTTTCATTTAGCGGAAAATAGTAAAGATCCTGATTTCCCTTTTGCATTTCTCGCGACTTATGCGCCTGAAATCTCACATCAAGGAAAGATTCAATATCGGCCGCTTGGTAATGCTTTACAAACTTATGCTGGAGCGCGCAACAAGAAAGCTCTAATACATCTTTTATCACCGATACAAACTGTATCTGAATCCAGTTGCTTTATTAAAGATCTAGTTGAATCAGGTGATATTTATCACCCATTAGTTTGGTCACCTGCGGAAGCTCACCAATTTATACGCGAAGCCGCTTTATTTGAAGCAGCAGGCATTATTGTGCGTTTGCCAAACTGGTGGAAAAAACGTCCTCGCCCGCGAGTTAATATTACGTTGGGTAGCCCTTCAAAAAATGCATTTACTGCTGATGCTATGCTGAAGTTTAATGTCTCTTTCGCGCTAGGTGATCAAAAACTCACGCAAGCTGAGTGGAAAAAACTCATGGCTGCTGAAGATGGCTTAATACTACTCAAAGGTCAGTGGGTGGAAGTTGACAAAGAAAAGCTCTCTCAAGCGCTGCAACATTGGCAAAACATTGAACAACAATATCAACATGACGGCTTGTCTTTTATCGAAGGTATGCGGCTACTGGCTGGTGCTTCAGCAGATCTCTCAGAAAAATCTCGACCTGATGAAATCAATGAATGGTCATTTGTTCAGGTCGATAATAATCTCAATCAAATTTTAAACGATCTACGCGATCCTGACAGAATCAAAGCTACTCAACCCGGCAAAGCACTTAAAGGCACATTACGCCCTTACCAAACTACCGGTGTGAATTGGTTATGGCATTTAAGTCAACTCGGTTTAGGTGCATGTTTAGCGGATGATATGGGGCTAGGGAAAACGATTCAAATTATCGCCCTGTTGATAAAGCTCAAGAAAAAGAAAACAGGCAATCCTTCACTGCTTGTTTTGCCAGCTTCACTATTGAATAACTGGAAAGATGAACTCAGTAAATTTTCGCCTTCACTTAAATGTCAGTTTGTTCACTCTTCCTTAATCAAGAAGGAAGAGCTAAGTACTTTGAAACAAGCCGATGCATTGAAGCAATATGATGTTATTTTAACATCTTATGGAATGCTGCTTAAACAACATTGGCTCATGGAACAACATTGGCAATTATTGGTACTTGACGAAGCCCATACCATTAAAAATCCCAACACCCGCACGACAAAAAATGTAAAACAATTGAAAGCACAATCTCGTATTGCACTGACCGGTACGCCGATTGAAAATCGACTCAGTGATTTATGGTCTTTATTTGATTTTTTATGCCCTGGCCTTTTGGGCTCGGCTACGACGTTTAAAAAGTTTACTAAATCAATGGAGAGCGCTGAACACTCTTACGCACCGTTGAGAAAACTCCTTCAGCCTTATATTTTACGTCGCCTGAAAACCGACAAATCAATCATTGATGATCTGCCTGATAAAACTGAAGTACACGCTTATTGCGGGCTTAGCAAAACCCAGGCTGTGTTGTATGAAAAATCAGTCCAGGAATTAACAGCAGCTTTAGAAAGTGATGTTGATGGAATCAAACGACGCGGATTGGTACTGTCTTATATTTTACGTTTTAAGCAGATCTGCAATCACCCTTCGCAACTGAAAAGCGATGGAGTGTATAACGCAAAAGACAGTGGTAAATTTCTCCGCTTAAACGAAATATGTGAAGAGATTGCGTCACGTCAGGAAAAAGTTTTAATCTTTACTCAGTTCCGTGAAATGATTGATCCTCTGGCAACATTTTTGACTCAATGTTTTGGTCAACCCGGATTAACTCTACATGGAGGCACAGCCGTCTCGAAGCGAAAAAAAATGGTTGACCAATTTCAATCAGAAAATGGCCCACCCTTTTTCGTATTATCAATCAAAGCAGGCGGAACCGGGCTCAATTTGACAGCCGCATCACATGTGATTCATTTTGACCGCTGGTGGAATCCCGCAATCGAAAATCAGGCAACAGACAGAGCTTATCGCATTGGACAAAAACGCAATGTTTTAGTCCATAAATTTGTTTGTAAAGGTACCATTGAAGCAAACATTGATACTCTTATTACCGAAAAAATGAGCCTTGCAAATGATCTTCTCGAAAGCCCTGCAGAAAATCGCGTAACAGAAATGAGTAATGATGAGTTACTAAACCTCATTAAACTCGACATTAATCAAATTCAATTGTGAGCTTTAGGAGATACACATGGCTTATTATGGTTTCTCACCCTATATCTCGGTAGGAAAACGTCTTGCGAACGGCAAGAAAAAAATGGAACAGCTGCGTAAAAAAGGATTAGATGTTCAGCCAATTGAAATTCAAGGACGGAAAATAACTCGTACATTTTGGGGTGAAGCATGGTGTGAACATTTAGAAAATTTTAGCGACTATAGTAATCGACTTCCTCGTGGACGGACCTATGTTCGCAATGGATCAGTTTGTCATCTGGAAATTAATAAAGGACGAATTAATGCATATGTCAGTGGCTCCGACTTGTATAAACTTGAAATTAAGATTAAGCCACTTGCTGCATCACGATGGAAAGAGATAAAAAAACAAAGCGCAGGCCAAATCGGTTCACTTCTGGAATTATTACAAGGCAAGCTTTCAAAACAAGTCATGGAAATTGTCACCAATCAGAAAACCGGGCTTTTCCCATCGCCCAAAGAAATCACACTCGGTTGTGACTGCCCGGACTGGGCAAACATGTGTAAACATGTCGCTGCGGTACTTTATGGTATCGGTGCTCGATTCGATCAACAACCTGAGTTGTTATTTGTTTTACGAGGTGTCGATCATAATGATCTTATCAGTGCGGACGTACAAATACCTAAAGGAAAGTCTAAACGCCGTCAGCTCAGTGGTGATTTATCCGATGTATTTGGTATTGAACTTGATGAAGCACCACAAACTGGAAAAACTCCCAAGCCAAAGGCATCTCCCAAGAAAAAATCTTCATCGATAAAAAAGAAACCACTGTCTCCCGGCAAGATAGCTAATCAAAAAACAAAACCAAAAACCATTCGACCCACTGGAAAATCAGTCACACGTTTACGTAAACGTTTCGAAATGAACCTGTCACAGTTCGCCCGTCTGGTTGGCGTAAGCGCAAAAACTATTTCAAACTGGGAAAATCAACCCGAACGATTAACATTACGCCCAGAGAGTCTCGAAGCACTAACAAGAGTTAATATGCTGGACAAAACGCAAGCATGGGAACATTTATGATATGACTAATTTACACAACCATAATCCTATTTTTGCTTGGTCATTTTCGACAACCTGTTAATGGATTAACACGTAGTTAAAATAGAACGATAAAAGGTATCCCTGTTAGTTGTCGATAGCGTGTTTAATGGTAGAATAATCACTCGTTCAGATTAAATATAGAGCAAAAGAATGCGACACACATTACTCATACTTTCATTGGTTATTTTAACAGCGTGCAATGAATCGCAAGAAATTCCAGCAGATAACACCGAACCTACGAGTAATACTCCCTCTGAGACTGACACAACTCAGACGGAAACAACAGTCGACTTTGAGTCTATCCAAAATAAAGTATTTAATATTTCTTGCGCTACCTCAGGATGTCATAAAGGAAGTACACCAAAACAAGGCCTGAATCTGGAAGCATCAAGCAGTTATTTTAATTTAGTCAATAAAACAAGCGAACAAACACCTAGTTTAAGTCGCGTTGAGCCCGGCGATCCCGATAATAGCTACCTAATTCAAAAATTGGAAGGGACTGCGAGTAGTGGCGTTAGAATGCCCTTCGGTAGATCACCACTATCACAAACCACTATTAATGAAATAAGACAATGGATCACTGACGGCGCGTTAGACAACCGAACTTTTTCAAAAACAGGCTTTCCATCATCTTTTAGCTTTAAAAGTATCTGGCCTGCTGACAATACTATTCTCAATCAATCTCCAGAAAATATTCATATCAGCT
>CALZHW010000090.1 GCA_945787125.1 uncultured Ectothiorhodospiraceae bacterium | reverse complement strand
TTTACGCATGTCAGTTCTGCTTGCCCAAGTCGTTTAGTGATGGTAGTTATGGCGTTTATTATGCGGCGAACTCACTTGATACAGCAATTGAGGAGACAAAGTATCATCGAGCTCGTTTTCTCTCATACACTATTGAAGACGCCGGAGAAATTGCCATGTGTGTTTACATTAGGGAAGTTGTTAAGCCCATGCGTGATATACGTGGTGATGATTATATTCATTTGCATGATCCTGATGATTGGACTCCCGGTCAAACTTTTGGGAATGAAATGAAAGCGATAAACTCATGGGACATTGTCTACTGCTCTGTTGGAAGTCCTGGGGGAGAATGTATTGTCGCGCTACGACCTCCTGCTGTGAGTATTTCTCAGAAAGGACAGCATCTCTCTTATGTTTGGGATGGGAATTGTATTTCGAACGTTTACAAGAAAAAACATTGTTGAAATAATTTTAGCTTTAGCGAAGAACAATGGATGCGGATTTCTTTTGAATTAATACGCTCAGTAAAATCCTTTTTCATTAGTCACCGATAACTTCTCAATCAGATAATCAATAAATACTCTAACCTTCGGTGGCAAATATTGCCCCGCTGGATATAACGCGTAAATTGCGCTATCAGTCATGGCGGGTAGATTGATGTCATAATCTTCTAGTACTCTTTGCAATCTACCTTGTTTTATATCTTCTCCCACATACCATGTTGGCAACGCAGCAAGCCCAAGGTGCGATAACATGGCATTATATAAAGCCCCTCCAGTGTTGGCTTGAAAGTTTCCTGTAACAGAAATATTTTCTGTTGAATTGCCTTTTTTAAACTGCCAGGTATTGCCGCTGTAAATATTTTTATTGAAGATACAATTGTGGTGAGACAATTCACTCGGAACAGTTGGTCTTTCATGCGTTTCAAAATATTGTGGGCTGCCACAAATCACGAATCGATTCTCTGCCAGTTTCCGCGCAACAATTGAAGAGTCACTCAGGGAGCCGATACGAATCGATAGATCTACTCGTTCTTCTATTAAGTCAACCGCTCGATCTTCCAGCGTTAGATCAATCTTCAGCTCAGGATACATCGCTAGAAATTCAGGTAACAGGGGGATGATATTTCGCTCGCCGAATGGAATAGCGACGTTGATCCTCAGTGTACCTTTGGGAGTTGCCTGTAATTGAGTGATCGCGAGCTGTGCTTCGTTTAAATCATTCAGAATTTTACTGACCAGCTCATAATAGATTTTCCCAGCTTCGGTCAGGTTGATGTTACGCGTTGTTCGTTGCAGCAGGCGCACGCCCAGTTCTTCTTCCAAAGCGTTTATTTTTCGTGAGATTGAAGATGGCGCCATATGTAACTGACGTCCCACCTCTGAGAAATTTCCCTCATCGATGGTTTTCACAAATAGCTCAATACTGTTCAATAGGTTCATTTTCCCTCCTAAGGAACGTGCATGAAACAACTTGAGCATCTGACATCTTATCTTCAGCCCGTCTTGGCACGTTCTTCGGCAAACTGCTCCTGCGTTATTCTCGACAATTGCTCCTGCATTGTTCTATCTTCATCCATCCATGGATTCGTACTTACGGGCGTCCTGCCCTAATGCACTTTTGCTCATTCAGTACATGCCAATACAGACTAAATATGAGCGTCAGATGGGTAAGTTGTTTCATACACGCTCCTGATCAGAACTAATCTTAGTTTATTTTTGCAGTTTATGCACATGTGATGTGAAAATTCACCATATTTACTATCAGTTATGCTTATTCGATAATGATTACAACGAAATGAAACAAAGAGGGCGTGAGCATGAAAACACAACCTGACAACCTGATATCTCACAAGCGGCTACCGGACTTTAAACGAGGCAATATACTCATCGGTATACAACAGCTAAAAATGAAAGGATAAAGTTATGAAACACAATGTTGGTGTTATTGATCGTACACTTCGTATTTTACTTGGAATAGCTGTAATCGGGGCTAGTGTTTATTATCAAAGCTATTGGGGCGCTGTTGGTCTGGTGCCTTTGTTAACGGGCATGATTGGGTGGTGTCCTGCTTATCTACCGTTTGGTTTATCGACTTGTCGTGTTAAATCGTAAAGAAAGTATTACTAGGTGTTGTGATTGAAATGGAGTGGTGTGTGTAAACAATCAGCACTGTGATTTTTTTTCTGAGATCAAATACCGGTATGCGATTTAGATGCAGATTCGTCTTTAATTTGAAATAAATATGTCCTTACCTTTTGTTAATGATGTTAGTTAGCGAAGATTTTTTTCCTCATCTACCTGGAGCTAGAAACCATGAAACTCAGATTGAATTATTTTCTATTTTTACTTGCACTTGTTTTTTCAGTAACACCAGCTTTCGCTGACGATCCGAAAAACTTCAAGGAAGTCATGCAGCGAATCGAACGTGATATGTCTAAACTTGTTGGGCATATTATGAAAGAGGAATATGCTGATATCATTGCAGTAGCTGAGCGTGTTGCAAATCATGAAGAGCCGCCGCTATCCCATCGATTACGATTAATTGCTGAGCTTGGAACGGATTTTCCCAACTTTAAAAGCCATGATGATAATGTGCACATCTACTCAGTAGCGATGCAAGAAGCAGCAGAAAAAAAAGATATTGACGCTGTGATTATCAGCTATGGTAAGACAATGCAAAGCTGTAATAACTGCCATAAAAAATATCGCGAGCGTGTACAAAAACTCAAATTTTAATTGATTGTTGATTTTGGATGAATAGAATTTAGTCGAATAATTCAATAAAAAATACAGACTAGAGGAGATGCTATGTCTGTAGAAAGAGTGCGATTTGCGTTTGGGGGAATCATGGTCATGCTCACATCATTGTTGACTCTGTTCCATCATCCTTATTGAACCTGGTTTACACTTTTAATCGGATTTAACTGTCTACAAAGTTCATTTACAGGTTTTTGCACACCAGCTTGGCTGATTAGGAAATTTGGTTTAAAAACTGAAGCAGAATTGGCTTTGTCAAAAAGGTGTTAAACAATGTGTCAGGCCTGTGCTAATGTATTTAAGGTGCAAGTATGCATGCCTGATCCGGTTTGCATGTGCCTGGTATTGCTGGCCTCCTGACGTTGTTAGTGACTATGTTAGTAACGGTAATGTCAGTCGCGCGCGAGCGAGAGCAGGGCACCTTCGATCAATTTCTGGTAACCCCATTATGACCCATTGAAATTCTTATCGGCAAGGCAATGCCGGGATTCATAGTTGGTCTATTCGAGGCAACTTTGATTATCTTGATAGCCGTATTTTGGTTTGAGATACCTTTACGCGGTGAGTTGTTAACGCTCTATAGCGGTGTATTCCTGTTTTTGCCTTCCGCCATCGGTGTGGGTTTAATGATCTCATCCCTCGCCGCCACTCAGCAGCAGCCTTTGCTGGGTGCGTTTTTATTTTTGGTGCCAGCGATCATCCTTTCCGGTTTTGCCACACCAATCGAAAACATGCCCAACACCGTGCAGACTCTCACGTACATTAATCCACTACGTTATTTTTATGGTCGTGCTGCGTGGTGTGTTTTAGGAAGGCATGCCATTTGAAATGTTAGTGCCACAGCTTTGGCTCATGGCGTTGATTGGGGTGACATGTTTATTTTTGGCCGGTTGGTTGTTTCGGCATCGTATGGTTTGATCTGATTTGGGTGTTGAGTAATCTTACATCCGTTCAGTGCCTTGCTCAGCGTGGTCTCGCTAGATGGTTGTGATTTTAATTTTCTGATGCATCTAAGCATCTTCTTGTGCACGTTTACTGACTCAAGCGTGTTTTCAACGCTCTGTTTTTTCCTACTATAATACTCTGCTATCGGTTATTTGACTCTTCCCAAGCTTTATTTTAATTGACTTTTTCGTTGATATTTTTGAATTATGCTCGCCACAAACATCAAAACATTTTGCTAGCTTGCATTAGAAAAATATTTGGTCTATGTTTATTTGAGGAAGCACATAGGTTTTGCCAGCGCTTGATAGGAGTGGCAAGTCGTCCGCTGAGCTAGAGATTTATTCATGTACCTTTGGCAATATAAATCAATTGTCCACAAGGCGATTCTACGGAAGAATCCAACAATAAATAACGATTTTACAAGCAGCGAAGAGGCGACAGAAAAATAGTCAAGACTTAGTCGTAGGGAGTGAATGTTGTACACTTTATAGCGTTATCAAAGAAGCATGTTTTTTGGGAAGGGAGACGAGATGCTTTCCCTGGGCTGCTAAGAAGCAAAAAAAGGGTCACTTATGAAAAAAATAATTTGGGTCAGTGCATTATTGGCCGTCTTCAGCATCCTGAGAATGGCGCCGGCCGAGGCCGTCATCATCGGTTTCGAACCGGATATCCAGGCATTCGAAGTAGGTGATTCTTTTGATGTTAATGTCCTCGTATCGGATTTACCTGCAGATGAAATCGTTTCAACCTTTGATTTGACCGTAGCCTTTAATTCGTCGGTATTATCAGCAACAGGTGTAAACTTTGGTGGTTTCTTAGACGACGCAGTCTTTCCGAGTATTCAAAATTTCGACATATCAATAGCGGGTGAAGTGAACTTCTTCGAAATCTCCTTTCTTCTCGATGATGAACTCGTTTTGCTGCAGCCAGACGATAGCTTTCTTTTAGCCACCCTGTCTTTTGATGCCTTGACGGTAGGAATTAGCCCATTAAACTTTCTCGAGGGCACGGTTCCTGGTGTCCCTGGTTTGGACGTGAAAGGGAGGGCGGATGTCAATGACATACCTCTGCTATTGCCAAACTTGAGCGGAGGCGTAGGCGAAGTGACTGTTTCGTCTGTGGCTACTGTGCCCGAGCCGGGTACGTTCATATTGCTGGCTATTGGGCTATGGGTTGTCGCTTGTTGCCGCTGTCGCAGTAAAACCTATGGTGATCGCATAGTTGGCTAGTGGAGAGGTAACCAATTAATACGGGCTTTCGTAAAGATAGATTTTTAGTTGGCAACGTCCAGATTTTTTTAGATTTACAAAGTGAGTGAGATCCGGGTGTATGCACCTGGAGATAAGCATAAGGAACCAAGGCAAGCAGCCAAGGGAGGCATCGGTCTCCCCCATAGGGAGAAGGCCATGAAATGGTTAATACGCGGTGCACTGTTAATCACTCTCCTGATAGGTCTCGGAATACCCACTGTGTGGGGTGCAGTCTGTGATGTTGATAACGACAACGACATTGACCGAAATGACATTAATTTAATAACTACAGCGCGTAATACGCCGGCCAGTGGTGCGGATGATCCCCGTGATGCCAACGCCGATGGAAATATTACGGTTAATGATGCACGCCAGTGCGTATTGCAATGTACGTTACCCCGTTGCACGATCATTGATACACCTTTGCAAGCGCCAGCCATAGAAGTTAGCCCGAGACTATTGGATTTCGGAGAGGTCTTTGTAGGTAACTCTACGATTCAAACCTTGACCGTTGACAATACCGGTGCGGCAATACTGGACATTGAAAGCATTGTCAGTAGCAACCCTGCATTCACCGTATTCCCGCCTACCTCTTTTAGTATTGAGGCGGATGAAACTCCACGCACCGTGACGATCGGTTTTAGCCCAACGAGCTTTGATAGTATCCCCGGAACGATCACTTTTAGTAGCAATGCAGTAAATGAAGACCCACTTCTTGTTGAAGTACGCGGCACTGGTGTGCAATCCCCAAATCTGGTTCCTGATATCAGTACACTGTCGGATCTGGAGTTTGGTGACGTAGAAGAAGGCGTCACGGTAGAGATGAGCTTGCCAGTGACAAATCTTGGTGATGCGCCATTGAATATCAGTGCTGTGTCTACTGACAATCCAGTTTTTGAGGTGCTGACGAGCATAGGGGGACAATTCCCCTTAATTGTCGATCCGAACCAATCTCGTAACCTGGTCGTGCGTATGATCACACCTGTTGGAAGTGTGGGCACGGTGTTGACTGGGCTTCTCACTATCGAGAGTAACGACCCCGACGAAGGAGTGACACAGGTCTCCTTGCGTGGCAACGGCCTGCTGTTGCCTGAAGAACAACATAACAATCCCGTGCTAGGTGCGCGCGTGCAGTTTGAAGATCCCAGCGGCCAAGTTATCCATGATTTGATCACGGCAGAGACATGTGTCAGCGTTGGTGGCGAGGTCGAGTTCAATGCCGATGCGAATGGCACAGACTCTTTCTACGTTGTCCTGACCGATCAACATGGGCAACCTGCGACCAGTGGCTTGTCCATCGTATCGAATGCTGCAGGTACAGTGACGTTCAGCGGCATCGATGCTTGCGCCTTGGCAGACGGTATTATTGCTGTCAGTATCGTGGTTAATCAGAATGGAAATGACTTGCCTGCGGTTCCTGGAACTCCCGCAGCGATGAACACTTCCACCTTTCCGGCACCGGTGCTCGATCCGTTGCCGGAGGTGACGCTGTTTTCCACCATCGAGGTGTGTGGTGCCTCAAGACAAAGCACTACCGTACGTATTGAAGGTGGCGCACGTATTGTTTCAACCCAACTGGATGCTAACACCAGCCGGTTTTGTCTGGACGTGCCGCTACGCAGCAATACTCAAAACACCCTGCTGGCATCGGCCATCGATGATCTGGATACACCACCCAAACAAGTGGCGTATGCGGCGCAAGTATCCATTGTCCATGTAGACCCATCCGAGATTCTTTTCGCCGATGTCTTTGCCAGACCGCTAACTGAAAGTGAAATTGCTGATCTCATTGGGCGAGATATTATCAATCTTGATGATCCAGAGAACTTTGACGTCTTTATGTTCACAGTAGTGCTGACCATCGGCGGTAAAGAAGTCAGGATTGAGGAGCCAGTACCTGTTAGTAGAAACCCAGGTTCCGTCGGTTATGGCGGAGGCGGGGGTAGTCGTGGTGGCTGGTCTGGAGGTAGCGGTGGTTGGTCGGGTGGCCGCTCAAGCCTGCCATCCGCGCCAACAAGTAGTGGTGGCTGTATTACAGGCTGTGCGCAGATTGTTATTATCAGACCCCCCAGCGGACCGGTGATTCCCGGTGTCATCATTATCGATGGTCGGATTAAAACGTTGAAGGAGTTCTTCCAGGTCACCATCGTGATTGGCAATACCTCGGATAGTTTCGTTCTCAGCGACATGCAAGCGGCCATCGAACTGCCACCCGGCTTGTCTCCCGTGCGCGCTGGTCCTGGTACTGAGGTCAGTGAGGTAAATGCGGCAGGGGAGATTGATCAGGTCACGATAGGGGAGATTGGTCCACATCAAACAGGCGCTGGACAATTCATTATTCGCGGAGATGCTGTGGGCACCCATGGGTTGGAGGTGAATTTTCAGGGCTTCATAACGAGCGGCGGCATTCCTGATCCCATACCTGTAGGCGGCTCGGCGGGAACCACCGTCCAGGTCTATGGACCGCCGAAGCTAGGCGTCGTTGTGCGTCATCCCAGCGACCCTGATGGCCATGATGTCGTGGCAGGTGAAATCTATCCATTGACTGTAGAGATCACCAACTTCTCAAACCGTCCCGCCTTGTATACCAGTCTGGAGTTGTTTGCCGGCGGCAGCGCAGAGTTGCTGGACGAAAATGACCAACCCATCGCTGGTTCGAGTGAGGTGAAGGATTTTGGCATCATTCCCCCGGGTCGAACCACGTCAGCCACCTTTCGTATGCGGTCATCGGCCCAAGGTGAAATCATCGCCTGTCAGGGCATAGCCGGCGAGAATATTGTGCTGACAGTGGATATTGGCCCGGAAAGCAGTGCCTGCAATCTTGTGAATACTACGCCTGCGCCTTTTCTGCCTTTGCAAGGCGACTTGCCACCGACACTGATCGGCATCAATCCGCTCAATGGCCAGGCGAATATCCCACTCACCAGTTCCGTGATTGCAATCCTGACACCGCCGAGCGCTTGCTTGGTGGCGGATACGTGGGCCAATGTTTCAACAGCGCCCGTTGATCCGACCGATGTAACTCGAGGTCAACAGATTGTGGCGGCGGATCTTGTCAAGCCTGGCACCTTTTATTTAGAAGAGCTCGATGCTCTTGGTCAGCAGCCAATACGCCATATCCCTGTCGAACTGATTACAGAAGATCCACCTGCGGGAGGAACAACCATCGCCGTGCTCCGCCTTGGTCTGGGGAATCCGTTGACACAATATTTCCTTGAGCCTAACACTCGCTACCGGGTGACCCTGGTGGGTGCGGACCGCGAAGGTGACTCGGCGGTTTGTAATGCCGGTAATGGTGTACCGTTGGCGCAGACATTCCAGTGGACCTTTAGCACGGCCCAGGTGTGTGATGGAATCGATCCACCTACAGCGACACTGTTGCGACCCGAGGACGGCAGCAGCGATCGTCCTCTGAACCAAGTCATTGTCCTGGATTTAAAGAATCGAATAGATCCTACAAGTATCATTAATAATCCATTAGATCCGAGTCAAAATAGCTTTAGTGTTTATCAAAATGCAATGGAAGTGGGTGGGGACGTAGAAGGCGGCACCCTAGTTCCTGGTAAAGCCAAATTTGATTCCCTGACGCGCGTTCTGACCTATACACCTTTGAGTAATCTGGATGTGGATTCGACCATTCATATACGCCTGCAGAATTCGCTGCGTGATGTGTGTGGTAATCCGCTTGAGACGCCAGCCAACGGTGTCAAGCTGCTGAGTTTTCAGACTATCTCTCCTGATATCACTCCCCCTGATGCGCCTCAAGTCAATCCGGTGCCCAGGTTGACCAACAAAGACCGCATTCAAATTAGTGGCAGCGCAGAAGCAAACAGCGAGGTGAGCGTTTCAGGTGGGGTGACCCCTGTAAGCACCACCGCTTCAGAGTCTGGGCGATTCAGTGTGTTGGTCCCGCTCAATCTTAATAGCGCTAATCCGCTTGAGATACAGGCCGTGGATGCGTCAGGAAATGCCTCACCTCCAACGACGAATGATAATGCCGGCAGTCTGTTGACCGTGATTAATGACAGCTTACCCCCCGAAGTGGCTAGCGTAGACCCTCTAGACGGCGGAGTCGGTGTGTCGCGGGGCATCAGCGTGATTGTGAACTTCAATGAACCGTTCAATCCATCTACTGTGGATGAACGCAATATCACCTTAAGTTCGAGCGGAGTGGATATTTCCGGTAGTGTGACCGTGACGGGAGAGAGCACATTCACCTTTACACCAGATGTATTGTTGGAGCATGAAACGCCCCACACATTACGTTTGCGTGCCAACGGTATCGAAGACTTAGCAGGCAATGGTTTGCCGCTTGAATATCAAATGAGTTTCATAACCGAAGTGTTTCCTCTGCCAGTGATCGATAGTGTGCTACCTGACCAAACTATCCAAGGAAGTATATTGATAGTGACAATCAGTGGCAGCAACCTCGCAACTGCAAATGAGATGATTTCGGATAACCAGGGAGTCATGGGCACTATTCTCAGTGCCAGCGATACCACTGTAGAAGCAGAGATCTCGGTGGATATTTTTGCACCGATCGGTCCCGCTAGTCTTGGATTGGCCACGTTAGGGGGAGGCGTAACCGTACCGTTTACTATTGTGCAAAAACCACCGGTTATATCTGCTCTCACGCCTAATGCTGGTGCTCTAGGAACATCCGTCACCGCCGAGCTGCGAGGGTCTGGCTTAGTAGACGTAAGTGACATTACATCTGATTGTGAAGGACTGGTGGTCACTGATCTTGGAACCGGTGATGATACGCGTTTACCGGTAGGGATAGCCGTTGACGCGGCTACCACCGTGCAGGACTGCACTGTCACGGTCACTACATCTGGCGGTACTGCATCTACGATGTTTTCAGTACTTCCCGCTGCATTGGTCTTAATCGAAGTCTTACCTGTCAATCAAACCATCCCACTCGGTACGCAACAACAATTCACGGCGACGGGCACGTTTACCGATGGCTTGACACGAGATTTGACTCAAGAGGTAAGTTGGGGTTCGGATAATACGGCCGTGGCAATAGTTAGCAATGATATTGACAGCGAAGGCGTGGCTACAAGTACAGGACTTGGTAGTACTATAATTATGGCAACGGAAATTGCTACTGGTGTTAGTGCGTCAGTCACTTTAAATGTTACGCAATCAATCCTCGTATCACTTTCTATAGTACCTGTCAGTCCGACCATTTTTTTAGGGACTTCACTTCAGTTCACTATCACTGGTACTTTCACTGATGGACGCACGGAAAATTTTACAGAGCAAGTGACCTGGAGTGCAAATGATACAAATGTCGCAATAGTGAGCAATGAGGAAGGCATCAAAGGCGTGATCACCGGAACTGGTGTTGGAACTACAGCCATTCTCGCTATGGATGCGGCAACAGGGCTATCCGATGCTACGACGGTTACTGTAGCGCCAAGTGCCACAGTGGTTATCACGACAGATACTGGAAATGGCGCAGATGCCTTTGTGTATTCTCGTTCCTCGGGTAATTTCGGCGCATCAGATGTGATTGCCATTAAAAGAGATACCGCTTTATCGGGCAACAATCGTAAAGGATATCTTCGTTTTGATATCACTTCGATTACTCAATCTATCTCAGATATTTCTCTTGAGTTGACCTATGTAGGAAAAACTCCCGATACTTCTGCAAATCCAAGCACATATAGGGTATATGGTTTGCTTGACGGGCATATTGGTGAGAATTGGGGTGAATTGGCTATAAATTGGTCTAATGCTCCGGGCAACAATACATCAAGCACGATCGGAGTGTTGCCTGACGAAACAGAACTTCTTGGAACGTTTGCGCTATCCTTTCCGGGCACGAGCGTCGGTGATAAGGTGATATTCGCTTCGGATACATTGCGGGATTTTGTTCAAGCAGACACTGACGGTATGGTGACATTCATTGTTGTACGCGAACAAGCCAACTTTGCAATCGAGTATTTCACCAGCAAGGAGCATTCAACGCTTTCACATCCAATTCTAAATGTCGTGACTAGCGGCGGCGGGTCTATGGATTGGACACAGCGGGCCGCCGCTGCAAGTTTCCCTGGTCGCTATGGCCATCAAGTTGCCGTACTGAATGGACAGTTGTGGCTTATAGGCGGGTCAGGTGACAGCGGATTTATGAATGATATTTGGTCATCACCCGATGGTGTCAACTGGACCCAAGAAGCATCATCGGCGCCTTTCTCGGCACGCCGAGATCACCAGGTCGTCGCCTTTAACAATAGGTTGTGGCTAATCGGCGGTGTCGATGGACCTTTAAGCAATAGGAGCGATATCTGGTCTTCGAGCGATGGTGTCAACTGGACTCAGGAAACAATAGCGGCAGATTTTCCCGGTCGCTATGGTCACGAAGTCGTCGCCTTTAATAATCAGTTGTGGTTGATTGCAGGCTCGGGTGACAATGGATTTATGAACAATATTTGGTCATCGCCCGATGGTGTCAACTGGACCCAAGAAGCATCATCGGCGCCTTTCTCGGCACGCCGGGATCACCAGGTCGTCACCTTTAACAATAAGTTATGGCTAATCGGCGGTGTCGACGAGTTTTTAAGCAATAGGAATGATATCTGGTCTTCGACCGATGGTCTTAACTGGACTCAGGAAATAACTGCTGCGGATTTTCCCGGTCGCTATGGTCACGAAGTCGTCGCCTTTAATAATCAGTTGTGGTTGATAGCAGGTTCGGGAGACAACGGATTCATGAACAATATTTGGTCATCGCCCGATGGTGTCAATTGGACCCAAGAAGCATCATTGGCGCCTTTCTCGGCACGCCGAGATCATCAGGTAGTTACCTTTAATGGCGGGCTGTGGCTAATCGGAGGCGTTGATGGGCCTTTTAGTAATAAGAGTGATATATGGTCATTCAATCTCCAACTAGGCGGAACACTCATAGTAGCTAATGATGAGTGGACGCTTTCGAATACAGGTTTTAGCAGTGCGCCCGATGTGGAAAGGTTTGTTAGAAACATTGCAACGCTCTTCAGTGGTGGAACCGGCAGCTTTCATGCCTATTCAACGAACTTCAGTCTTACAGAGTCACGCCTCAAAACGACGCTTCTGAATGCTGGGCATGGTTACACCGCTGGCATAAATATATCTTTTGATTTGGCAACCTTGCAGGGATTTGATGGGATATTCCTAGCAGGTAATTTGCTTGATGATACACAAATTAATACGTTAAAAGAGTATGTGAGGCGTGGCGGTAATGTATATCTGGCAGGAGGAACGTCAACGGGTTCGTCAGTCCCCGATAGTTGGAATCGGTTTCTAAATGATTCTAATCTAGCTTTTCGGCGTTCGGTCAATGGTATCGGGGGAAATATCAACGTGACCAGCGCTTCCCATCCAATCTTTGATGGCGTTACGAGACTTTATCAAAACAACGGCAATTCTATCAGCGGAGATGGTGTTGAGGTGCTTTTTAATGGTCAAGGTCTTTATGCAGTCGTAGAATATATCCGTGACTAGTGGAAATGGGGTCGTTACTAGACTTTGCATGCCATCCAAGCCGAAGGTTGGGGTGAGGTACGAACTCCAGCATAATATTGAATGGAACTAAAAACCGTTGGGATTCCTCCGTTACCCCATCCCACAGAAATCTTGCCCAAACAATTTCGTATCAACCAATACCATAAAACCCGAAACAATTTCCAGCAACTCAGAGGTAATCATCTCTTGACGTTCCTGATTGTAAGTGGTGGAAAGCTCCAGCAGGCGTTCGCTGATGCTACGTTCTGCCGCTTGCATGGAAGCCAGGCGGCCGGCGTTTTCGCTGGCGAGGGAAAATGCGCAGGCGCGAAATACCCAGACAAAAAGATATTGACGAACAAGGGCGGCAAACAGATCAGTGCGCTGCATACTGTAAGTGGGTAGGGAGCGGGACGGCCATTTAGGGGCGTTTGTGCCTTGGAATTTTGTAAACTCAAGGTGAAAAAGGTGTCAGGCCTGTGCTAATGTATTTAAAGTGCGTATATGCATGCCTGACCCGGTTCTCCACAATGCCGGTGTCCGAAGTGTCGACAAGGAAATCTGATAACACGCTATGAAATAAGCCCAAAATGGAAGGTGGGACGTTGTTGATAAAAAACTAAACGATTAATCACTTTGCTGAGAGTAAACGTAGACAGGCGATTATAATCTGGGCTATTTTTCGCCTCACATCGGCAAATCGTTACTTATTCGACCAGGAGGGCTCATGAGGTTTGATGAAAAAAGTTTACTAAAACCTGCAATAACCACTGAAGCAGTCTTACACTCCACCATAATACTTCGACAACCCGAAGCAGGTAAAATACAATTCCCTATATTATAGTACCGAGGGCGCAACGGCTTAGTCCAACTAACATTGAAGGTCATGCTGAAAAGCGCACGACGTTCAATTGCTTAATAGTTAAGTCAACATGAAAAATCTCATTAGGAATTAAAATGAAAGTAATTGGAATAAGGACAGCTCCGGCTCAATTGAGATATGCAGTGTTAGATATTACAGATCAGAACTCCAAATCTCTTCCAAAAATAATCTCCCCCATAAACCCTAACTGATTGAAAAAAATCGCATTTGCGCTATAGTGCTAACTCCATGCAAAATCTTAATTTTTGGTCGACGTTAAAATGTTATCAGAAGGGTGGAAAATGGAACAATTTGCAGCCGATTTGACCGTTGAAACGCCAGGAAATATCACTGACGGCGCCGTGACAAATCCACCGGAAGTCCGGCTTATTAAAGGCTCAGACCAAACCTATTATGTCTTTTACCGCCATCAGTTACTTGCACAATACCAACGGCATGATAACTACTCGCGTAATATGCTTATCGTACAACTGTTTTTGTGTCATAAAGTACCGCAAAAAACACTCTCCCACGTATTTCATCTAACAGTTCCTCACATCAGTAGCCTCGTTGGACAATACCGGCAATCAGGCAGCGCAGGTATCGAAGACCGTACTGTGGTGCGAATTGGCAACAACCAAAAAATCAAAGGTAAAGTCGCTGACGAAATCATAAAGCAGTTAACAGTCACCACGGGTAAACGGCCAACCTATAGTGCGGTTGGAAAAACAATTCAAGAAAAATATGGCGTTCAAGTTAGCCCGCAACGCATCAGTGGTTGGTGGAAAGCCTACCAGCAGGAAAGTCAGGTACTGCAACAAGTCGTCAATGACACTGAACAACTGGCGTTGCCAATAGAAAAGTGTTCGACGGTAGAAAAGACAGAAAAATCCTTTGAGAAAAACCCCAATAACATAGCCAATCCTTTGCAACGCGCAAATGATGTCAGCAACGAAGATCAAGATGACAACACCGAAGACAACGCAACGGTTGACGGTGATTGGCAAACCAATAACGTCGCCGGTAGCTTCATACTCTACGCCATGTTGAATGAAAGTCAGTTCCTTAAACCCTTCATTAATAACCTGAAAGACAAGCTAACAACGCATCGGAAAACCGTAGAGCGGGTTATGCTCACCTTATTTTTCATGCATGCACTGCGGTTAAAAAGTATAGAACAAACCAAGCACTTAGTCGCCGCCCATTTTGGTCCATTAGTATTAGGCGCATTCTGTCGTCTTCAGAGTTTGCGTTACGCTATCGATGATATCACCGAACATAAACATTTCGATAAGGCCATAACGCAACACTATCAAAACATCTGTCAACATACCGAATTGGGTGATGACATCTACTACACAGACGGCCATTTCAGTAATTACTACGGTAAATACGCGATACCCAAAGGATATGATGCGAGAAAGAAGCAGGTCGCCCGTGGTAGGAACACCATTTATCTCCACAACAGCCTGGGTCATAATATTCTATCGTTTGAATCGCCTACCAACACCACGCTCAGCGTTGATATAGAAACCTTGATTGGTAAAATGAAGACAACCTATGGTGACGTTCAAGGGAAGAACTTATTTTTTGATCGAGGTGGTTTCTCAGCGGACTGTTTCAAAAAAATAAAAAAAGCCGGCATGTTTTTTACCACGTATTTAAAACACAGAAAGAAACTTGCGGAAATAGATGAGGCCTTATTTGAAGAAATTGAAATCAAGATTCATGGTGGCGTGGTCAAAAATCACCTCTATGAAACAGAGCAACAAACGAAAGCATACGGCACATTGCGAACCATTATTTTCCTTGGAAAACAAGGCAAGCAGATCCCCGTGATCAGTACAAATCTCGAATTAAGTGCCGCCGAAATAGTCGCTCGTTTGCAAAAGCGATGGGTTGAAGAAAACGGCTTTAAGTACATGGACGAGCATTTCAATATTGATTTATTGACGAGTTATCAAACGGAAGAGGCGCCCGATAAAATCATGAGCAGAACCAACCCGGAACGCAAGGCCATGAACCAAACAATTGTCGAAAAGAAATCAACACTCAACGCATTGAATGAGCAGTACGCGACGCGATTGAATGCCGTGAAAGATAAAAATGACATCACCATAGCGGCATTTGAGGAACAAGAACAGACACTGAAGTGGGCAATTAAAAACGCCGAAATGGAATTGGGTTTACTCAACCT
>CALZHW010000089.1 GCA_945787125.1 uncultured Ectothiorhodospiraceae bacterium | reverse complement strand
AATGTCACTCAGGCTGAGGCTGATAAGCAATTAATCAAGACACTGGGCGAACTGGAAGCAAATATTCAGCAGTTAGTGGGTCTGCAAGCATTTGCAAGGTCGGTACCCAGCGGTCGTTATCAAGGTCAAACTTACGTTAAAGTATTGCAAACCAAACTGCTAGAGCACAAAGATGTGATGGCGGTTGCCATCAACAGTTACGCCGAATTTAAGGCTGCCACCACAACTTTCGAACAACAGAGTCACGTCTTGCTGGAGGAAATTGAAGCCCTGGAAGAACTGGCTGATGGTGCGGTTGAGGGCGAGCAGGAAAACATCCAGGATGCCATCAGTTCATCCTACACCTTGATCACGCTAGCCTTAATCGGCGGGATTGTAATGGCCGCTTTGGCTATCTTGTTTAGCCTGCACATGATTGCTCGGCCACTGGCTTTAGTTGCTCGTGGTCTGAAAGAAATTAGCGAGGGTGAAGGCAATTTGAACGTCGCTCTGCAAGCAAATAGTCAGGATGAGATTGGCGATATTGCCCGGGGCTTTAATAAATTTGTTGAGAGGATTCGAATTACGATTGTCGATGTCGCTGAGTCAACAACTCAGCTCAGTAAAGCCGCAGAACAAATGTCGGTGGTGGCTGATCAGGAAAAACGGAATATGTTCGATCAAAAAACTGAAATTGAACAAGTCGCGACAGCCATTAATGAGATGACGGCGACTGTGGCAGAAGTTGCCAGGAGCGCGTCTGGTGCAGCAGTTGCCGCCAAGCAAGCTCAGCAGCAAGCCAATGATGGTCAGCTCATTGTTGGCGAAAGTGTTACGGTAATAAAACAACTGGCTGAAGATGTTGAAAGAGCCTCTGGGGTCATAATTGAAGTGGAATCTGATAGTAATCAGATCGGTTCGGTTCTCGATGTTATTAAAGGCATCGCAGAGCAAACTAACTTGCTGGCACTCAATGCCGCGATTGAAGCGGCACGGGCCGGTGAGCAAGGCCGAGGTTTTGCGGTGGTTGCTGATGAAGTCCGAACACTCGCCTCTCGCACACAAGAATCAACGCAAGATATTCAGACAATGATTGAGCGCTTGCAGAAAAACACTAAACACGCTGTTGAAGTTATGAGCCAAGGGCAAGCTCAAGCTGTAAAGGGTGTAGAGCATGTAGGCAAAGCGGGTGATGCGCTATCTGAAATCACCAGTTCAGTCACTACCATTAATAACATGAATAGTCATATTGCCAGTGCCGCAGAAGAGCAAAATGCGGTTACTGAAGAAATAAGTCAAAGTATTCTCAATATCAGCAATTTGGCTGATCAGAGCGTGGATGCCTCGCAGCAGATAGCATCATCGGGATCTAATCTTGAGAGTCTGTCCATTAAGTTACAGCAATTAGTCGGTCAGTTTAGAACTTGATTTTTGCTTAGGAACGTGCATGAAAACAGACGTGCCTTTTTTAGAGAAATGAGTTCGCCCCGCATCTCTGGGGGCGAGTTCTATTTTTTTAAATTTTGCTAATCCGCTGTTTTTGCTCTTGCAAGTTGCCTAACGCATTTTGTGCAGCTTTCGCTTTGTCTTTTTCTTTCTCAACCACGTCGGCTGGTGCACGTGCGACAAACTTTTCATTTGACAGTTTGCTTTCTATGGCCTTCACGGTTTTTTCCAGTTTTTCGATTTCTTTGTTCAAGCGGGTCAGTTCGGCGTCTTTATCGATCAAGCCGGCGAGGGGAATCAATACTTTCATATTGCCGACAAGGGCAGTGGCTGATTCTGGTGTTTCCTCTCCCGCAAGTGTGATGCTTGCCAGTTTCGCCAGTCGTTGTAAAAATAGTGCATTACTTGCAAGGAACTGCTGATCTTCATTTGATGCATTTTGCAGTAGCACAGGCAATGCTTTGCTGGGCGCAATGTCCATGCCGCTGCGAATTTTACGGACACCAAGAATAAACTGTTTAACCCATTCCATTTCATTGATCGCCGCAATATCGACTTTGTTGTTATCCGCTTGCGGAAATTTTTGCAACATCAACGTATCTTCTTCGATACCTATTAGTGGCGAGATGCGTTGCCAGATTTCCTCGGTAATGTAGGGCATGATCGGGTGTGCAAGGCGTAATAAAGTTTCCAGAACACTGGCTAGGGTATGGCGTGTGCCACGCAGAGCAGCGGCGTTGCTGTCTGCGCTTTGTAATACGGGTTTGGATAATTCTAAATACCAGTCACAGTATTCGTTCCAGGTGAATTCATAAATGGCTTGCGCGGCATGATCAAAGCGATATTGGTCAAAGGCTTTGGTGACTTCTTGTTCGGTTTGTTGCAGTCTGGATATGATCCAGCGATCAGCCAGGCTGAGTTCCATTTCACCGCCGTGTTCACCGCAATCCTGATTTTCCGTATTCATTAGAACATAACGTGCGGCATTCCAGAGTTTGTTACAAAAATTCCGATAACCTTCAACCCGTTGCAGATCAAAATTGATGTCTCGGCCAGTTGAGGCCAGTGAGGCGAAGGTGAAGCGAATGGCATCAGTGCCCATTGCTGGTATGCCATCTTTAAACTCTTTGCGAGTGGCTTTTTCAATTTCTTTTGCCAGATGTGGCTGCATCATGCCGCCCGTACGTTTTGCCACTAGGTCATCAAGGGAAATGCCGTCAATCAGGTCAATCGGATCAATGACATTGCCTTTTGATTTTGACATTTTTTGGCCCTGCGAGTCACGCACCAGGCCGTGTATGTAAATTTCTTTGAATGGCACTTCGCCGGTAAATTTAATGCCCATCATAATCATGCGAGCAACCCAAAAGAAAATAATATCAAAACCGGTGACTAAAACACTGGTAGGGTAGAAAGTTTTTAAGCGTTCACTGTCTTCCGGCCAACCCAACGTTGAAAATGGCCATAAGGCCGAAGAAAACCAGGTATCTAAAACATCTTCGTCTTGTCGCAATGCAATGCTCTCTGACAAGTTATGATTTTTGCGAATGTCTGCTTCAGTACGGCCGACATAAATATTGTCGTTATCATCATACCAGGCGGGAATTCTGTGACCCCACCAGATTTGTCGCGAGATGCACCAATCTTCTATATTGCGCATCCATTCGTAATAGGTGTTTTTCCAATTGTCTGGCACAAATTTAATATCACCGGTCTCGATGGCTTTGATTGCGGGTTCGGCGAGTGGCGCTACTTTGACATACCATTGATCGGTCAATAATGGCTCAATAACCGCGCCTGAACGATCACCACGGGGTACCATCAATTTATGATCATCCGTTTTTTCTAACAGATCTTGTGCGCCCAGCTCTAGAAGGATTAATTTGCGTGCTTCAAAGCGATCCAGTCCGCGAAAGTCTTCTGGTATTAAATCACCGTGCTCATCATCTGCATCAATGATGCTGGCATCAATGGTAAATATATTTATCAGGCCGTTATTGGGAATGGCTTGCAATGAGCTGGTGTCACGATGACGCAGCCATACTTGATAATCGTTAAAGTCATGTGCCGGGGTAATTTTAACAATGCCGGTGCCAAATTCAGGGTCAACGTAATCGTCAGCAACCACTGGAATTTTACGTTCAGCCAGTGGCAAAATAACATGCTGTCCAATCAGGTGCTTGTAACGCTCATCGCCGGGGTGAACTGCCACAGCAGCATCGCCGAGCATGGTTTCAGGACGGGTGGTGGCAACAACAATATGCCCGCTGCCAT
This sequence comes from uncultured Ectothiorhodospiraceae bacterium, assembly GCA_945787125.1. Taxonomy (GTDB): domain Bacteria; phylum Pseudomonadota; class Gammaproteobacteria; order S012-40; family S012-40; genus CALZHW01. The sequence continues at coordinate 11,803 of CALZHW010000089.1, read as the reverse complement.
CCGCCAGAGGGTAGCGCATGTGCCACATAAAACCATTTTCTTCCTGGGATAAGACTTCTAGATCGGAAACGGCGGTGTGCAATACTGGATCCCAGTTCACCAGGCGTTTGCCGCGGTAAATCAGGCCCTCCTCAAACAGACGGATAAAAACTTCATTAACGGATTCCGACAGGCCTTCATCCATGGTGAAACGTTCATGTTGCCAGTCCAACGATGATCCCATGCGGCGTAACTGACGGGTTATATTGCCACCAGATTCTTCTTTCCATTCCCAGACCCGTTTGATAAATTCCTCGCGGCCTATATCGTGGCGAGTTTTGCCTTCGGCATTTAATTGCCGCTCAACCACCATTTGGGTAGCGATGCCAGCGTGGTCGGTTCCCGCTTGCCATAAGGTATTGTCACCTTTCATGCGGTGATAGCGGGTCAAACAATCCATAATGGTGTCTTGAAAGGCATGCCCCATATGTAAGCTGCCGGTGACATTTGGCGGCGGGATCATGATGCAATAAGGTTCACCTTCACCCGAGGGGGCAAAGTAGTTGCGATCCTCCCAGGTGTCGTACCAGCGTTGTTCGATGGCTTGCGGATTGTATGTTTTTTCCATAATGTCTTTTGATATTAATTTTAATAGTTAGGCCGGATATTTCATGAATTATCCGGGTTAGGTTTACGAGAATAAAAAAAGGCGGGAATGTTATCCCGCCTTTATGATATCACGCAAGTCTGATTTGCCCCCGCAAAAATTATCAGGGGTTAGCGTTTATTTGTCTTTCAGGCTGGTTTTGCTCAGCACTTCATTAATAATGACCGGTAATTGCGTTTTGACACGCTGTTTAACTTCTGCTCGCAAGCCATCGACCATTTGGTCAACCAGGCTGGGTAAAACTGACTCGACGGCTTGCGCGAGTAAAATTTCTAAACGGTCGGACAGATGATCGTGCAACTCATGCGTCAAGGAAGTGGTAGCATCGATGACTAATGCATCAATTTTTCGCGATAATTGAGTGTGTAATTCAAACGGAATGTTGATGGAAAATCCTTCATTTTTACCAACACTAACCTGGTGTTCAGCATGGCTTAATTCAGACGGTGGTTGATCAGCCTCGAACGCTGAAATGATGGAGCTGTGTGTTTCGTCATCAGTAAAATCAGCTTTTAAACTGGGTACTACATCTTTCGTCGCTGAGAGCCGCTCGAACCGATCCACGCTCTGTGCAGCTGGGACTTCAGTGGTATTACTGCGCCATTTGTCATGGCTCATTTCTGCAATTTTATCATCGACACTTTTATGAACAATGTGGCTGTCGGAGACCTTACTAAAGACTGAGCTCGACTGAGCGTCAAGGGAACTGTGCGTATCAAATTCTGAGGTAATCTCGGCAAAGTTCGTGGCCGACTGGTCAAATTGACTGATACTGCTAAATGAATCATCTTCAGGTTCAGCAAATACACTTGCGTCTTCTGCCATGGCGAGACGTATTGCGCTATCTTCGTCGTCAGCAAGCAGGGCTTCTAACGCGCTATCGCTGTCACCACTAATCTCTGCTGTTTGAGCGAGTTCTTTTTCAATCTCCGCGTCAATAGCCAACGACTCATGGAATGATTTGGATTCGCTGAATGCGGTAGCCTCCTGTTTGAGCACGGGAATGCTAAACGGTGTGTCTAGTGATGCTGGTTCGTCGGCTTCATTTGTGGGTTCATCGATGGTTTCATTCAAAACGGGTATGCTGAGTTCAAGCGCATCGCTATAATCATCAGTAGAGGGATTTTCACTCAATAAGTTTTTGTCTGGTGGTGTTTGGTCAGCATTATCGTCGTCAGAGAGCACTATATCTGACAGAGCTATCTCCGAGGGTTTTTCATCAGCGGCAACAAGCTTCTCATCTTCTTGCATTTCTGCAAAGGCTTCTTCCAGCAATGTGATATCCCCCAGAACATCGTCTTCTTCTGGCGTGTCGACATTGATATCAGCGGCATTATCGAGTATTTTCGAATTCCCAATAGGTTCCTGGCTGTGATCCTGGGGCAGCGCATCGAGGCTGCCGAGATCATCCAGGTTTTGTGCCGCGTCTTTCTCATGCGGATGACTATCGCGAAATTCAGATTCGTTTGGTGCTGTAAACTTTGATGCACTGTCTACCATAATATTTACCCGTTTACTTCATGCGAGGCTACCTTACATTGATGCTGTTGATATTCCCGGTAACGTCCTCGTGCAGACTGACGTTGTTGGGCATCTCCACTGACTAATTCTGCAATTCGGTTAAATCTCGCAAAATTGTCGGGTAGCTCAGAGCGCAAATTAATTAAAACATCGGTAATTGACACTTTTTCAACGAGGTGACCGATGTGGATAGGTGTTGCTTCTGCGTATTCATCTCCGCTAATAACATGCGGCACAAAACTGTTGTCATTAAATGTCCACAAGAGTTTATTGAGCCGCTCTGTTTGATCACTATCCATGCTGAGGATGTGAATTGAATGGCCGCGTTTAAAGGCTTTTTCCGCAAGCTTACAGGTAAAGCGTTCTAAGCTATTAATCGAACCATTCCGCAGAATATAAAAATCCACTTGAGTCATAAAGTGTCAATCTTCTGGTCAAGCTTAATCATAAGAGCAAGTTCTATGCCCTAAACAATAATAACAAAGGTCTTTGTTAGACCTTTGTTAGAATAGATAAGCGGCATGAGCTGATTAAAATTAAGTAAATTTTTAGGTAACTACTCAGTGTGTTCATCTTTTGTCCCATCTTAGTGTTGTTTTCGTACTCAATCGGTTACATATTTCACTATTTGCTCTCTCTCCGTGGCGCCCTCTTTCCGTGCGAAAATGCCTCGATCTGAAACAAAATCTAAACACGCTGAGCAGTTACATTTTTATTATTAAACTTTACTGAGCAAAAACTGCACAAGCAAAGGCACAGGTCTACCGGTTGAACCTTTTTCGTTGCCACCACCACTGTTCCAGGCAGTGCCAGCCACATCAAGATGCGCCCAGGGGTAGTTTTTAGTATAGCGGGATAAAAAGCAGGCTGCTGTGATGGTGCCAGCACTGCGACTGCCAATATTGGCCATATCGGCAAAATTACTCTTTAGTGAGTCCTGGTATTCATCCCACAAGGGTAATTGCCAGCAGCGGTCACCGCTTTCTTCACCTGCCAAGAGTAAATCATGTGCCAACGTTTGGGTATTGCTCAACAGACCCGCAGCAACATGCCCAAGTGCAACAATGCAAGCGCCCGTTAGTGTGGCAATGTCGATCACCAGTTCAGGGTTAAACTTTTCACTGTAGGTCAGTGCGTCACACAGAATCAAACGACCTTCAGCATCGGTGTTTAAGACTTCGATTGTTTGGCCAGATAAGCTGGTTACAATATCACCAGGTTTGTTCGCGTCCCCGTCTGGCATGTTTTCCGAGCTTGGGACTACACCTACAACATTTATGGGGAGTTCCATTTCAGCGATGGCTTGCAGGGTGCCAAAAACACTCGCACCACCGCACATGTCATATTTCATTTCATCCATGGCTGGGGAAGGTTTAATGGATATGCCGCCGGAATCAAAGGTTAGACCTTTGCCCACCAGAACAATGGGCTTTGCGCCACGTTTACCGCCGTTATATTCCATGATAATAAATTTTGCTGGTTGGCAACTGCCACGGGAGACCGACAGTAAAGCGCCCATACCTAATTCTGCCATGTGTTTTTCTTCGAGCACCGTGGTTTTGAATTTTTTTAACTGGTTCTGCATACTCTTAGCGTGTTCTGCCAGATAGGTTGGGGTACAAATGTTGCCTGGTAGATCGCCAAGTTCTTTGCACAGTGTTACCCCGTTGGCGATGGCGCTGCCGATTTTAATACCTTTGTTGACCGCAGCTTGTTCATCTTTGCTGGCTGTTAGCCAGGTGATCTTTTTTAGACTGATTTCGGTGTCGTCATGGTTGCTTTTTAGTTGGTCTTTGCGGTCTTTGCTGGCTTGAAAAATGCGAACGGCTTGTATAATCTTCCAGGGTAAGTCACGGCCATCGACATTCAGGGTGTGTAACAAACAGATGCTTTCTGAGGCGCCAAAGGTGCGCTGGGCAGTGATGCTTGCTGTACAAATTTTTCGATAATCCTGTTCAGAAACGTCCGGCTCCTTGCCGCAGCCCACCAATAAAACACGATCAGCACCAATGCCGCTGAGATTATGTATTAGTAGGGTTTGGCCGACTTTGCCTTGGATATCGCCCTTGCGCAGGATTTTGCTCAAGCTGTTCCCTGTTGCACTATTGAGCGCTATGGCGGCTGGGGATAATTTATTGGATTCAAACACCGGTACCACAATGCAGGCAGTTTTTACTTTTTCCGGGGTAGAGGTTTTGACGTTGTATTCCATTGTTGCTCCTGCGAATTAAACCGACTGTTTAAAAAATATTAAAATGATTATAATGATTTTGCTATGGGATGCCATGGTTATAATAGAATTAATGCGAGCGCGGTGACATTGATAATTGACCGATACCTTTTTAAAGAAACAATATTAACCTGGTTATCGGTGTTGTTGGTTTTATTGTTGATTTTTTGCAGCAAGCATTTTGTACGATATATGTCCGATGCGGTGGCGGGTGAGCTGCCAATCGCCATGATATTTCAGTTACTCAGTTTGTTTACCTTGAGTTATCTGGTGCTCATCATTCCGTTTGCATTTTATCTCGCGGTGATAATTGCCCTGGGTCGGTTGTATAAAGATAGCGAAATTACGGCGGCTGAGGCATGTGGCATTGGTATTCCGCGTATTGCTCGTTCTATTCTGCAGTTATCCCTGATGCTCGCCATTTTGGTTGGCCTTTTATCACTATGGGTTGCACCCTGGGCGGAGCTTAAACAATACGAGATTCGTCAGCAAGCCAGTTCCGAGGCAGAGTTTAGCTTTATTTCACCCGGAAAATTTCATGAGATTCGTGGTGGTAAAGGGGTGTTTTATATTGAATCAAAATCGGCTGATCAATCACGCATGCTGAACATCTTTGTGCAAATTCAAGAAGAAAATAAGACGGATGTATTTTCGGCTAAATCCGGTTATTTGAAAAAAATCAACTCAGAGGGTGATTATTTTATTGTGCTGGAGAATGGCTTTCGTTTTGAGTATTTACCGGATGGCAGTTTTCGCCAGCATGAATATCAGGAAAGTGGGGTTCGTATTAATCAATCCGTGCGTGAGTTTGGTACTGATAAAATTGTTGCTCAACCGACCTGGAGTCTTTTCTCGATGAATAGTAGCGAAAGTTTTGCTGAACTGCAATGGCGCATATCCATGCCTGTTGCATGCCTTCTGTTGGGTTTGCTTGCAGTGCTGTTAAGTAAAACTAACCCGCGAGAAGGACGATTCGGTAAACTGTTTTTAGCCTTGCTGGTTTATATCGCCTATGTTTACAGTTTGATGTTATTTAAAAGCTGGGTAGCACAGGAAAAAGTGCCGGATTTTGCGGGTATGTGGTGGGTGCATTTGATTGCCAGTATTTATATCATTGTGTTAGCCAGAAAACAATTTGGGGCACAATGGTTTAAATCCTCGTTAACGTTTGCGAAGTCATAGCCAATGATGCGTATCCTGGATCGTTACATTGTTTTAAACATTGCCTCAGCAACCTTTTTTGTCATGCTGATTCTTGTAGCGCTGTTTACCTTTTTTACCTTTGCTGGAGAGTTGAATCGAACCGGTAAAGGCAATTATGACAGCGCGCAAGCGCTGCAGTTTGCGCTGCTGACCATTCCTTCTATGCTCTATCAGTTATTTCCAACCACTGCGTTGATCGGCACTATTACCGGCTTAGGTGTTTTAGCCAACAATTCTGAGTTGATCGCCATGCGCTCGATTGGTTACTCGTTGTTACGCATATTACGGTCAGTATTTTTGTTTTCGTTTGTTTTGATGATTGCAGTGGTGTTGATTGGTGAATATTTCGCACCGGCTACTCAACAATATGCTGAAACACGAAAAAATGTTGCCCTGAGTGGTGATAATGTCGCGTTAATCCGTGGGGGTATTTGGTGGAAAGAAGGTAACAGGTTTATTCGCGTGGGGGAAGTTTCTAGTAGTGGACGTTTACACGATATCAGTATTTATGAATTGAATGATGAATTACGCTTGAAGCAACTTACTCAGATCGATACGGCCATTAATGTGCAAAATGCTCGATGGTTACTCTCAAATTATAATGTAAATATGGTGCAAGACGCCAATATTTCCGTACACCATGCAGGCACGCAAACCACGGATTCATTTATCTCGACGGATATTCTTGATTTAGTTTCGGTAAAGCCGGAAGCCATGTCGGCGCAAACGGCTTATCAATACATTCAATATTTAGAAGAAAATGGTATTGATGCCAGCCATTATGCGCAGGCCTTTTGGATGAAAGTAACGACACCATTGGCGACATTTGTCATGGTTTTGCTGGCGATTCCCATGGTATTGGGGTCAGTGAGAGCAATGTCAGCGGGTCATCGGATCTTGATCGGTACCCTTATAGGCATCGGTTTTTATTTATTGAGCCAGGTATTGGCCTACGTCGGTTTGGTCTTTGAGCTACAGCCTGCACTTGTTGCATTTACACCGATTGTGATTTCTCTATTGGTTTCGGTCAAGTTGATGAAAGGTGTTCGCTAGTGCATGCTCTTAAGGACTTGCTACCACGGGCGGTGGAAGGCGGCGTGAACGCCGATCGAGTTGAAAATACGGCTAACATTACTGGCGTGAGCCGGGTCCATTGGCACCAATACCATTACTCATATACGCCATAAAATACTCAAGATTCCGATATTCTTCACCTTGTGCTTTAAACGGTTTTGCGCGGACTTTTTTGTTACAGTCTTCGAAGCGACGATGTAACGTACCCATTGAACCCCACCTAGCGCGGTAGACAGGGAAATGAGTAACATGCCCAATGCCTGGGCTCAATATATCTGTGCGCATGACTTTGCCGGCATTATCGACATGGCAATGGGCGCATGCCATGTTTAACTGGCCTCGTCGCGCATAGTAAAATGTCTTGCCTTTTTGGTAGGCGGCTAATGCGCCGTCTGTTTCGATTTTAATCTCAAAGGGCTTGCCGCGAGACGTATAAGCGAGATATGCCAGCAATGCGGCAATTTCCCCTTGTTTGTACGGTAATCGTTTTTCATTATTCGCGACCCGACAATTATTAATCGCCAGCGCAAGTGTCACCACCTGACCTTTTTCCCGATCAAAGCGTGGATAGGATTGTGCAGTGCCAATGCCGCCATCAGGCAAGCAATCCACATAGGTCTTACCATTGTTAAAGGGTTCATTAAACAATTTCTGACCTTCTTTAATCGCAAGCTCATAAGGCGGGAATTCTTCAATTTCTTGCCACTGCTCTCTTGACGCGGGGTCTATAGCGTATACGCCATTTTGAAAGTCATTAAATTCTACACTTGGAAATTTTTCTTTGAAATACCCCTGGAAAGCGTCTTTATCTGCCCTGGGATCTGCCCTGGAGTCAGCATAAACGGTGCTGATTAATGCGCATAACAATCCAGTTATGGTGGCTTTTAAAAGAGTGTTAAGCATATTATTATCCTAGTTACCGATAGCTTTTTACGTTTTTAGTGACTGACTATTTTAGCGTAATATCGCTGTCAATTAGATAATGTGTGTCGTGCGTGTATCGCTATCACTGGTGTTATCTAACCAGCTTATTTTAATCTCGTCACCTACGTTAGCACCAGAGAATTTGAAGAATAGGTATGGGTTTTTGGCGACCGCAGCACCCCAATCGGCACTAAAAACAAGCTTGCCGTTGTGCATGCAAGTGAGTTCTGTAATGAAATGCGCGGGGATTGTTTTCCCCGTCTTTTTGTCTGTACGTAAGCCCGTTTCCATAATATGCTTGATGATGGTTTTGACTTCGGTGATATCACCTTTGTTTTTCGCTGTGAGCTTGATGGTGTTTTTAGCCATCGTTTGGTTCTCCTAATTTCAAAAGAGATGTTTTACATTGGTGTTTAGGAGAATGTACACAATTGCTCCTTCGTAACGTCTGCCATTCTCGGACAGATTCTTAATATTAACTACCACAACCACCGGTGACGACTTTTACTAACTTGCGGCTGGAAAAAAATTTACCCTGCGCTTCTACGACGGCAACGACATCCGAGGTTTTATCCATTTTAATCCGACAGGAAACAAATCCCTTGCAATTGCTAAGCAGGTTAAACGAGGCCACTAGCGGGTGTGGATTTTGTTCGACAAAAATACTGATTTTCTCAATGTCAGAAATGCTCGTTGAAATTGAAATGGCTATGCTGGCATTGTTTTCGGCGATTTTTGGTGCATTGATTTTGATGTCACTACTTTCGTTTGTCGCTGTCATGCCCAGTGCTTGCATGGCTTCAAGTAATGACTTTTTACTAAATGCGATGTCAGGCCAGGCAGCAAAGGCTGTGCGTGGCTTTAATAAGCCAGCGATAGCAACCACAATGCCTGTAGTTATTGTACCTTTTAAAAATATTCTGCGTATCATACTTGCAACCACTTTTCAGTTATAGCGAATAGATAAACTCAACCACTTTATCGAGTTCGTCTTCTGTGAGAACGCCATGTTTGCCAAATGGCGGCATAATGGTGAATGGGTTGTTCACTGTTGCATCAACTATTTGCGCGCGTAATCGATTTTTTTTTGGGTAGCGTTTCTTGATGCCATGCAGCGGTGGACCAATGTTGCCGGGTAGTTTTCCGCCAGCAATTGCATGACAAGCAAGACAATTTCCCTTTGAGCGACTAAAGGCAATTTTTTTGCCTTGCTGGATGTCACTTGCGTAATCTACTGCAGCCAGCGAGTTAGCGGTAAATGCGCTACCTGCCATAATGAAAACTGCGCTTAAGGCAAAAGTGGTGGTCTTTGCTGACCTCATTGGAAACTCTCCTGGAGCTATGCTTCTGGAAAAATGCTTCTAGAGCAATGCGTATTGCTGAAGCAAATTAAAATACACATTGCGTGCTGCAAGAATTAAACGTTGATGATTAGCGACAACTTAGAGTAGCGACAGGTTAGAGTCAACAATCTAACGGTAAGTTTTACAATTCTTCACAAGTATTGCGGATTCGTTATGGAGGAAAGTAGTGCGTACTGCATAACTCGTTTGGGGTTACACAAAGGACTAAAATGTACTGTCTGGGAGGGTTAACGTGCTAAAATTCACTTGCCATAATTGCCGTTTGTTTTATTTCGTCTATACGGGCTTTTATAGTTTGTTTGTCGCGCTCTGTGGCATCTGTTTGTACAAGCGCTTGTTTTAAATGATTTATCGCGGTAGTGATTTGTTCGTACATTAAATAATATTCTGCCAGCATTTGATGCGATGCGGTAGGGTGGCCAGAATCACCCTCGGCTTTTGCCATGAGCTGAAAAAAGGTTGGAGTCTTATCATAGTTTTGAATCGTGCTGAGCGCGCTCACGGCTAATTCAGGCATGCGCTGGCTGATGAGTGCCTCGGCATAATACAGGACAATGGCTGGGTTGCCAGGATTCAAGCTCAACGCATCTTTAAATAGATCGAGTCCTTTTTCAATCTGACCATCTTTGATTTCTATCTTTGCCCGCAAAATGCTGTACTGAATACGTTCACGATCGGTTTTTAGGATCTCTTCTAACGTTTCCCGCGCCTTGGCATACTGTTGGTTGGTTAATAATACCCAGGCATAGGCGTATAATTGCGCAATCCTGTGGGTATAACTGCCTTCCTTGAGTTCGGCTTCGATATGGCGCTGCAGTTGTTGGGTATTATCGCTGGTATTAACCCGCAATTTCGCTTTTGTTAGATGATATTCCTGGCTGGAAGGCGCGGCTTGATAGTGATAGTTGCTGGCTCGACTGCGAGATTCAGAGATTCGTTTGACGGTAACCGGGTGTGTACTTAAATACTCCAGTGATTGACCTTCGTTAAGTCGATTATTTTTCTGCAGTTTCTCGAAAAATGACGGCATACTGTAGGGATCGAAGCCTGAGCTGGTCAGGATTTGCATGCCGATATGGTCTGCTTCCAATTCGTGTGCCCGAGAGTAGCTTAACTGGCTCTGATAATTGGCGGCGATAGTGGTTAATATGGCAGCTTCAGCTAGGTTAATGTTTGAGCTTCCCAGCACCAATGCGGCAATAATGGCGGCAGCGGTTGGTAGTGCGAGTTTTTCGCCTTTATCAAACGAGCGCTCCAGGTGCCGCTGGGTAACATGAGAGATTTCATGTGATACCACTGAGGCAACTTCACCTTCATTTGCAGATTGCAGGATTAACCCAGCGTTAATGCCGATATAACCGTTCGGCCCTGCAAAAGCGTTAATCGAAGGCTGGTTTATGACGAAAAAATGAAAATGGCGGGTTTGAAATTCGCTGTTGGCAATCAACTGAAAGCCCAGGCGCTGTATATAGTCTGAGATTTCCGGGTCGTCAGTAACGGGCAGCTCCAGCCGCACACGACGCATGAATGTCTCACCCAGAACCTGCTCTTCTTGCGCGGAAAATCGAGTACTTGTTTCGTTGCCTATAGATGGAATGGCGATGTTGTTAGCCGCAAGGCTAGCATTGATACCAACAACTGATAGCAAATAAAAAAATGTTATAATTCTGACCAAATTCGTCAAAGTGCTTCCTGCTTTACTGTGGTTTTTACCAGTTAGCGGTAATATGCATACATCTCTTGATAGTAAGACTGTTTGATGCTTGTTCAGTTTCCCATGTTTGTCCATTTTTGGTTTTACTGAAGTGTGTGAATTGAGAATAGCGGTGCGTTGCTTCCTGCAAACACAGGACATAGGATACACAAGCCGTTGTGCAGAGGCTAGCCCGCATTTCTCACATAGGTAGGATAAATGAGCGTATATTTGATTTCGCAATTTTAAAATGGCTTTTTTACCGCGCGATGTATAAGCCAGTGGTTTGTTTGGCGCAAAGCAGGCTTAATATAAAGCGTTTATTATAATATTTTTCAAATAGTTAAATGTGGAGAGAATACAGTGGTGAACTTTGATCAAGAATTAGACACTTCAGGTTTGAATTGTCCTTTACCCATCTTAAAAGCAAAGAAAGCGTTGTCTGGTATAGAGGCCGGTCAAATATTGCACGTGATAGCAACTGATCCCGGTTCGCTGAAAGATTTCCAGGCGTTTGCCAAGCAAACCGGCAACGAGTTGTTGAGTGCAAATGAAGCCGATGGGAAATTCCTTTTCTTAATCAAAAAAGGCTGATCAGATAAACACATGGCTGTGACGCTTTACTGAGCGATTTCAGCTTGCAACACATTAATAAAGAGACTTGTTATGTCCGGAAAAAAACTGGCAATTATTGCCACTAAAGGTTCATTGGACCTAGCTTACCCGCCATTCATATTGAGCTCCACGGCGGCAGCGTTAGGTTACGAAGTGCAGATATTTTTTACGTTTTATGGCCTGCAATTGCTAAAAAAAGAGCTGAATTTGCAAGTCACATCAATTGGTAACCCAGCAATGCCCATGCCTTTTCCCATACCGGTAATGTTACAGACTTTGCCAGGCATGCAAAGCATGATGACGCGCATGATGAAAAATAAAATGAAGAAAAAAGGCGTGGTAGATCTTGCTGAATTACGCGACCTTTGCATAGAAGCAGATGTAAAAATGATAGCCTGCCAAATGACTGTGGATCTCTTCGACTTTAAGCGTTCTGATTTGCTGTCAACCTGCGAATATGGCGGCGCAGCGACTTTTTTTGAATTCGCCGGTGAAGCGGATGTAAATTTGTTTATTTAGTTGTCGGTAAAACA
>CALZHW010000088.1 GCA_945787125.1 uncultured Ectothiorhodospiraceae bacterium | reverse complement strand
AAAAAACTAGTTATTTTGACATGACTTTTTCGGAGTGCTAGTTATTCCAATCAGAAAAAGGTAGTTCCTTACCGTCAAGCTCAACGCATTGATTTAAAATTCTCAGCAAATGAAATCGTAATAAAGCCCTTTGAAATACTTCCAAGCGCTTTAATTGTCTATGTTCATTTGTAATGTAAAAGCGTATTCACTCTAAGGCTTACTTGCTGTGTCGTGTATGCAAGACACTATTCCCGTCTTTTTGGTTGCGCAGCACTATGAGCAAGAATATAATCAACAACATACTTTGTAATTATTTAACTTTATCGAGCAGATAAATAGGGCAAAAAAACAGCTAATAACCGGTGTGCATCTTTTCTTGTAGTCTATCGCAGCACGGTTTTTACTATACAAGCGATTACGTATATTTTTAACGATTGAAAATGAAATAAATATAAATATGAAAAAAAGACATGGATTAATAAAGTCGAATCAGAGCAAATTGTCATTAATGCATCGTATTAGTGATATTTTAATCGTCTTTTTCTCGCTGGCGCTGTCGTGTTGGATTTACGACGCAGTATGGCGAGGTAGCTATACCACAGCTGTGGTTGTCGCGATATCATTATTGGTTATGTTTTCTACACAGAATGATTTGTATCGTTCATGGCGGGTTTTTGGTGTTTTTAAAGAATTACTGCTGGTGTTTACTGTCTGGTTTTATGTCGTCACTGGCTTACTTTTGCTGGCTTTTGTGTTTAAGGCGACAGAAGACTATTCTCGTCTGGTTATTTCTACCTGGTTTGTACTTGCACCGTTGATGATGTCAGTTTCTCGTTTCGTTAGTCGAAACGTCCTGTATTTTTTAAGAAATAAAGGCTGGAATACTCGTGCAGCGGCGGTTCTGGGTGCTAATGAACAGGGGCTTCAGTTTGCAAAAACACTTAATGACGCACGCTGGATGGGTTTAAAATTTGTTGGTTTTTATGACGATCGCGCGTTGACTCGTTTGAATGTTAAAGGTATTAGTGAAATAACGGGTAAAATGGATGATTTAATATCCAACGCACGTAGCGGTCAAATCGATTCTATTTATATCACCATGCCTTTGCGAGCAGAGGCGCGTACACAAGAGTTTATTTCACGATTAGCCGATACTACGGTGTCTTTGTACTATGTCCCTGATTTTCATTCTTTGGATATTTTGCATGGAAGTTGGGCAACAGTGGGTGATTCAGCGGTCATTAGTATCTTTGAAAGACCATTTCACGGTGTTGATGGCTGGTTGAAACGCTTTGAAGACGTTGTATTGGCAAGCTGTGTTTTATTGGTTGTGGCGCTACCGATGTTACTGATCGCGGCATGTATTAAATTTACTTCTCCTGGCCCTGTTATATTTAAGCAGCGACGTTACGGAATCAATGGGCAGGAAATCGAGATTTGGAAGTTTCGCAGCATGACGGTGTGTGAGGATGACAGTAACGTGATGCAAACACAACGATGTGATGTGAGAACAACACCTTTGGGCGCTTTTTTGCGCCGAACATCGTTGGATGAATTGCCGCAATTTTTAAATGTACTCCGGGGTGAGATGTCTATTGTCGGGCCACACCCGCACGCAATAATCCATAAGGAACATTACCGTAGCGAAATCCATCGTTATTTGCGGCACAAGGTAAAACCCGGCATAACCGGTTGGGCGCAGGTTAACGGCTGGCGTGGTGAAACCGATACACTGGATAAAATGCAGAAATGGGCTGATTATGACTTGGAATATGTTCGAAACTGGTCTTTGTTTTTTGATTTTAAGATATTTTTTATGACTTTTTTCAATAGTAATGCTTCGCAGGTTGGGGTTCGCAGAAAAGACGCTCACCCCAACCTGCGCGGAAAATAAATCATTCTCTGTTTAAGTTAGCGGTTATATTCAAACTCATTTACTACTCATGATAATCAAAAGCCGCATAACCGTGCTTTTTAACGAGCTCATCCTTTTCGGCGGTCTTCAAGTCCTCTCTGACCATCTCAGAAACCAGTTCTTTAAACGTGATTTTAGTTTCCCAACCAAGCTTTTCCTTAGCTTTAGTGGCATCTCCCAATAGTGTTTCCACTTCGGCAGGGCGGAAATAGCGTGTGTCTACAGCAACAATGCATTTACCTAAATCATCATAACCCTTCTCGTCAACACCGTGACCTTCCCAACGAATCTTGATCCCCAACTCGTCACAAGCGGCATTAACAAAATCACGCACGCTGTATTGTTCTCCTGTTGCGATAACGAAATCTTCAGGCTGATCTTGTTGCAGCATCAACCATTGCATTTCCACATAATCTTTAGCATGCCCCCAGTCACGTTTAGAATCCATGTTGCCCAGGTATAAACAATCTTGTAACCTCAATTTTATTCTCGCTAATGCACGCGTAATTTTTCGTGTAACGAACGTTTCACCCCGTAATGGAGATTCGTGATTAAACAAAATACCATTACATGCATACATCCCATATGCTTCACGATAATTCACGGTTATCCAGTAAGCATATAACTTAGCAACAGCATACGGCGAGCGAGGATAAAATGGCGTCGTTTCTTTCTGAGGAGTTTCTTGCACTAAGCCATATAACTCAGAAGTCGATGCTTGATAAAAGCGCGTTTTTTTTTCCAGACCTAAGATACGAATTGCCTCAAGAATTCTTAACGCACCCAAAGCATCAGAATTAGCGGTATATTCCGGCTCTTCAAATGAAACCGCAACATGACTTTGTGCTGCCAAATTATAAATTTCATCTGGCTGTACATGTTGAATAATTCGAATAAGACTCGTTGAGTCAGTCAGGTCACCGTGATGAAGAATAAAACGACGATTTTCTTCGTGTGGATCTTGATAGAGATGATCAATACGGTCGGTATTAAAAAGAGATGATCTGCGTTTTATCCCGTGGACTTCATAGCCTTTTTCTAGCAAAAGCTCTGACAAATATGCGCCATCCTGCCCAGTTACACCGGTTATTAATGCTCGTTTCACACGTAATTCCTATTTTGTAAATTAAAATTAAATCTCTGATCACAAATTACTGAGCCAGCTATCGTACGCATTGCGAATTCCTGTGCTCAGGTCTACGCTTGCTGTCCAGCCGAGTTGATTAATTTTGCTGACGTCTAATAATTTCTGCATCGTTCCATCAGGTTTGGATTTGTCGTACACCAACTCACCTTTAAAACCAACAACCGCCGCTACTGTTTGTGCCAGTTCTGCAATTGTTAAATCTTCACCCACTCCGACATTAATGAGTGGTGCTTTTTCATTATCTAAAAATACGCTGTATTTCTCATCATCCATGCTCATCAAATAGACACACGCTTCCGCCATATCTTGGTTGTATAAAAATTCGCGTTTTGGTTTACCCGTTCCCCAAATAACCGCTTGTTTTTCATTGTTGACTTTTGCTTCGTGCATTTTTCGAATGAGTGCGGGAAGTACATGCGACTTTTCTAAATCATAGTTGTCGCCTGGGCCATAGAGGTTCGTGGGCATAACGGCAAGATACTTGGTAGCGTATTGACGATTATAAGACCAACACATTTCAATACCGGCAATTTTCGCCAGTGCATAGGGTCGATTTGTCGCCTCTAATGGCCCGGTCAGCAAATATTCTTCTTTAATGGGCTGAGGGCACGCTTTTGGATATATACACGAAGAACCCAGAAACAGTAACCGTTTGACGCTTGAACGATATGCTTCGTGAATCACATTTGTCTGAATTAACAGATTTTGCTGGATAAACTCTGCGGGATATATATTATTCGCCAATATGCCACCAACTTTTGCCGCTGCAAGAAAGACATAATCAGGTTTTTCACTTTCAAAAAAATCTATGACACTTTTTTGATGAGTTAAGTCCAACTCTTGGTGAGTTCGTGTACAGATATTGGTATAGCCACTTTTTTGCAGCGCTTTTACAATCGCTGAGCCGACTAAACCACGGTGGCCGGCAACATAAATTTTATCTTGTTTATTCACAGATTCGTCCTGGTTACCAATTACTCGTATTATCCTAGAATAATCAGTTGGCGCGAATTTTTAGTGCAAGATATTGAAGTGCATAGTAAATTCAAGAATTGCGTGGTCACCTTATTGGTGATCAGCATATTTTTGGATTTACTAGGTGCGTCAAGAGCTTGTGCTAGAAATCGTGGTTCAACTGATTAATCTAGGATTGTATTCACCGGTATATAATACCAGTGGCGTATGATAATCGCTTAAGGATTATTTTACCATTTTGATTGCGTGGGAGTATTTTTAAGCTTTGTTTTGCTAGATTTCGTAACCTCGAAGTTTGGTAGTAAGTCGTTGGTTTCGACTATATGACTGGATAATGAATATTCTCCAGCATTTGTGTGAGTCTGATCAGCGGTAAGCCTATTAGAGCAGTGGGGTCGTCTTCCGTGATGCGTTGAGTTAGGGCAATGCCGAGGCCTTCAGATTTAAATGAGCCGGCGCAGTTGAGTGCCGGTTCTTTTTGTAAATAGGCTTGAATGATGTCATCGCTCAGTGGTTTGAATTCAACCGTTGTTGTCACTTCGTCGGTTTGAATTTTGCCGCTATTAGAATCAATAACGGTTAAGCCGGTGTGGAACACCAAGGTTCTTCCTGAGACTAATTTTAATTGCGCGACCGCCGTGGTTAAATCGCCGGGTTTGCCCAGCATTAAATCGCCACAAGCAGCGACCTGATCACTTCCTATGACAATGACGTTGTTCCGTGTTTCTGCAACCGCCTTGGCTTTCTCCAGCGAGAGTCGGCGCACCAGCGTAGAGGCAGATTCTCCAGTTTTGGCAGTTTCGTCTATATCGGGAATGGCGGTCTCAAATTCTAATTGCAGTCGCTGCAGCAATTGTTTGCGATAGAGTGAGCTGGAAGCGAGAATTAAGCAGGGTTTTTTGATGGTCATCACTCGATTTCAATGAGGGTTTCATCAGGGTTTACAGTGTCGCCCTTTTTAATGTGAATGGCTTTGATAACTCCAGCAATAGGAGCCTGGACTTCAGTCTCCATTTTCATTGCCTCCGTGACGAACAAACCGTCTCCCGCATTGACGCTGTCACCATCATTGACCAGTACTTCCACAATACTGCCAGGCATGGATGTCGTCACATGGCCGGGTTTGGTGGCGCGTGGGCGTTTGCTGCCGCCGGGCGTCACTGCTTGCGTAGCCGTGATGTTGTTGCCAACACCCATTGGGCCGGTACTGATTTCCGACAGGGTTTCCACCAGGATTTCTTCAGGCACGCCGTCGACGGTGACATAAAAAGGTCGTTGTGCTTGAAAGCGATGGCCAGAGCCGGTGATTCTGATGTTGTATGTCTCGCCGTGCATAGTGACGTTAAATTCGTCCGGCGCAGTACCACAAACCTCTGCGTTGTCTTCCTCAGGTGGTTTTAAGGCTTCGGGCGTGAGGGTGCCTGCTTTGCGTTGTTCGAGAAAGTCACGGCCGATGTCGGGAAACATGGCATAAGTCAACACATCTTCATCGGACTCAGCTAAGTCCTTCACATCGACCCGTAGTTTTTGCATTTCTGGATCAAGTAAGTCAGCAGGACGGCAACTAATGATTTTTTCATTGCCAATGGCTTGCGTACGAATAAGCTCATTTATTTCGCCGCGGGTTTTACCATAATGACCGAGTAAGTAATTCTTTACTTCGTTGGTAATTGTTTTATAACGCTCACCGGTCATGACATTTAATACCGCTTGTGTGCCAACAATTTGTGATGTTGGCGTAACAAGTGGTGGATAGCCTAGGTCTTCACGTACGCGGGGAATTTCTTCCAGCACTTCGTTGATGCGTTTCAGCTCGCCTTGTTCTTTTAACTGGTTGCTGAGGTTGGAGATCATGCCGCCGGGTACCTGGTTTACTTGTACGCGTGTATCCAGGCCGGTGAATTCACTTTCAAATTGATGATATTTTTTTCGCACTTCTTTGAAGTAAAAACCAAGATCCTGCAGCAAGTTTAAATCCATGCCGGTATCATATTCGGTATTTTGCAATGCTGCTACCATGCTTTCTGTCGCTGGATGGCTTGCGCCGCCTGAAAAAGACGATATTGCTGTGTCGATATGCAAGCAGCCATTTTCAATCGCTTTCAACTGACACATGGCTGATAAGCCAGCGGTAGCGTGCGAGTGTAGATGAATGGGAATGCTCAGTGTTTTGTATAATGCAGCGACGAGTTCAGCAGTCTTATAGGGCGTTAATAAGCTGGCCATATCTTTGATGGCAATGCTGTCGCAGCCCATATTTTCCAGCTCCGTTGCCATGCTGACAAAACTGTTTATGTCATGCACCGGGCTAGTGGTATAACTAATCGTGCCCTGGGCATGTTTGCCGGCTTGCTTAACGGCTTTGATTGACACTTCCATATTGCGGACATCATTTAGCGCATCGAAAATCCGAAATACATCAATGCCATTGTCCGCCGTTTTTTGCACAAAAGCCTGTACAACATCATCGGAATAATGTCGATAACCGACGAGATTTTGTCCGCGTAATAGCATTTGTAAACGTGTATTGGGAATGGCCTCACGCAGTTTACGCAAACGCTCCCAGGGATCTTCTTTCAGGAATCGAACACACGCATCAAACGTTGCGCCGCCCCAGACTTCAAGTGACCAATATCCTGCATCATCCAGTTTTTTGCAGGCGGGCAGCATGTCTTCGGTACGCATACGGGTCGCGATGAGCGATTGATGTCCATCCCGCAGTACGGTTTCAGTAATGTGAACTTTAGGCATTAGTTTCTCCTGCCATTAAAATTTGTTGGTTACATTCTCATATGAGCAGATATTGCGGCGGCGATTGCGGCTGCAAGTTCTCTTGGCGGACGGCGCAATGAGTAATTCGCTAAGTCTGGATGGGATTCAACAAAACCGGTGTCTATTTTGCCGCTTTGGAATTCTGCGGTTTTTAAAATTTCCAACTGATAAGGTATGGTCGTTTTTACGCCCTGCACATTGATGTCATTCAAAGCGCGCACGGATCGTCTGATAAGTTGCTCCCAAGTCAGTGCCCATACGGTGAGTTTTACACACATCGAATCGTAATAGGGTGGAATCTGATAACCGCTGTAAATCGCGCTATCTGTTCTTATGCCTGGCCCACCAGGTGCGAAATAACGGGTGATGCGGCCAAAGCTGGGCAGAAAGTCGTTTTTCGGATCTTCTGCATTGATACGGAACTCCATGGCGAAGCCGCGCATTTGGATATCTTCTTGCTTAAAGGGCAGCGCCTCACTTGAAGCAATCAATATTTGTTGTTGCACAATATCTATACCAGTAATAGCTTCAGTGACGGTATGTTCGACCTGCACGCGTGTATTCATTTCCATGAAATAAATATTGTCCTGGTGGTCAAGCAGAAATTCTACCGTCCCAGCATTTTCATATTTTACACTGGCAGCAGCTTTGATAGCATATTCACCCAACGTTTGCCGCATATCGTTGCTCAATTGCGGGGAGGGCGCAATCTCGACTAATTTTTGATGGCGCCTCTGTATTGAACAGTCGCGTTCGAAAAGATGAACCACATTGCCATAACTGTCAGCCAGGATTTGAACTTCGATGTGGCGGGGGTTAACAATGCATTTTTCCATGAAGACATCGGCGCTGCCAAATGCCTTGGTGGCTTCAGAGATGACGCGATCATAGTTCTTTTCGAGGTCCGGTTGATTATCGCAACGGCGAATGCCGCGTCCACCGCCGCCAGATGTTGCTTTAAGCATCACCGGGTAACCAATTTTTTCCGCAAGCTCTATAGCTTCCTGAAGGCTGTCTAAATTGCCTTCAGAGCCAGGTGTCACCGGAATGCCGGCAGCGATCATGGCTTTTCTGGCTTGTGTTTTATCGCCCATGCGGTGGATGACTTCTGCTGATGGGCCGATGAATTTGATGCCGCGGCGTCGGCAGGCCGCTGCTAGATCAGGATTTTCAGAAAGAAAGCCATAACCCGGATGCAAGGCATCGCAACCGGTTGCCACGGCAAGATTGACAATGCGGTGGACATTCAAATAGCCAGCAATGGAATCCGGGCCGATGTTGTAAGATTCATCCGCTTTTTTTACATGTAAGGCGTGTCGATCCGGTTCTGCGTAAATAGCAACCGATTTGACGCCTAATTCTGCACAGGCGCGAACAATCCTTACTGCGATTTCGCCTCTGTTGGCGATGAGAATTTTCTTGATCAATATGATTTCCCGCGTGCTTTTGTCCAATTCAGTGAATATGCGTTTATTATGCCGGTTTCCTGTTTTTTCTTCTTATGTACTTTTAGTTAAGGTAAGCGAACGATCAAATAAAGTACTCGGCAAAGTATCATTGTAAAGAATTTCAGCCTAATTGCTTGTATAAAATCAAGTTTTTCGAAAATATGCGCAAAAAATGGTAAATTCTATACAAAATGCTCGACTTTCTTTTGACACATGTTAAATCGAAGTCTATTATTGCCGCCCAATGTCACAGCGACTACCCGTATTTATTAATCCAGAGCGTGTTTGTAGCCGGGAGCTATATTCCTCCGGGCAATTGAGCCTGGCAAAAATGCAACGCTTGTCTGATCGACTGGTCGCTCCGTATGGTACTGTAGCAGTTGAACTTGAATTCTTCAAAGAAGGCAAGAGAAACAAGCTTAAAGGTAGCATAACTGGCGAAATGTTTGCAGTGTGTCAACGTTGCATGCAAGTCGCAACGATAGCGGTGGAGCATTCGTTCAGCTTGGCGTTTATTAAGTCAGATGCGGAAGTTGATATGTTATTGCCCGGTGATGAACCATGCCTGGTAAACGACAGTGAATTGCGCTTGGCGGATATTATTGAGGATGAATTACAATTATATCTGCCAATGATAGTCATGCATGCTGATGATACCTGTGGTGAGCACAGTGACAAAATTGATAATAGTAAGAAAATTGACAAAACTGATAGCGAGGACGCTCGCGATTCTGTTAGTAATAAGCAGAATGCGTTTGCTTTGCTGGCAGATTTAAAAAAGGTTACCTAAGGAGTTTACAATGGCAGTCCAGAAAAATAGAAAATCACGTTCCAAACGCGGCATGCGTCGCGCTCATGATGCGCTGGGATTACCCGCATTTTCAATCGATGCAACCAGTGGTGAAACCCACTTGAGACATCATATTACTGAAGATGGTTTTTACCGTGGTGTGCGTGTGATTGCAGCCAAAGAAGAAGCTTATTCAGAAGACGATTAAGGCAGATATTAGTAATGCATACCGTAGCGCTTGACGCCATGGGCGGTGACCATGGTGCGAAAGTGGTTGCTGCTGCAGCAAAGCAAGTCCTCGATTCAGAAAAGAATGTGCGTTTGATTCTCGTCGGAGATCAACAGATCTTAACGGAGCAAATTAGCGCACTCGGTATGCAGATAGGAGAAAATCTGCGTATCCAGCACGCCTCCCAGAAAGTCGAAATGGACGAGTCTCCCGCTATTGCGCTTCGTACCAAAAAAGATTCTTCAATGCGGGTCGCCATCAACCTCGTTAAACAAAACGAAGCCCAAGCTTGCGTTAGCGCAGGCAATACAGGCGCATTGATGGCAACGGCCAAATTCGTCCTAAAAACTTTGCCCGGGATTTATCGGCCGGCTATTTGCGCGATAATGCCAACGATAAAAGGTGATTGTTACGTATTGGATCTTGGGGCTAACATTAATAGTGAACCCAAGCATCTTTATCAGTTTGCCGTAATGGGTTCAGTCTTAGTAAGCTCACTGACGAATATCGCCAAACCGACAATCGGTCTGCTAAATATTGGTGAAGAAGAAATAAAAGGCGATGAAAACGTCAAAGCGACGGCCAAATTGCTGGCGCAAAGTGAGCTTAATTATTATGGATTCGTCGAAGGCGATGACATCTTTAAAGGCACGGTTGATGTCGTTGTCTGTGATGGCTTTGTGGGTAACGTCGCCTTGAAAACCACCGAAGGTGTCGCTAAAATGATTAGCCACTTTATGAAGCAAGAGTTCAAACGGAATTGGTGGACAAAGTTGACAGGCTTGTTAGCGCTACCGGTATTACGTAGCTTCAAAAAACGTATCGACCCGCGCGAATATAACGGCGCAAGCTTGCTTGGTTTACAGGGTATCGTGGTCAAAAGTCATGGCAGTGCGGATGAGTTTTCATTTGCTAACGCAATTCGTGTAGCGATTGCTGAATGTGATCATAATGTCCCGCAAAAAATATCTATTCAATTAGAAGAGCATTTAATAGAAAGGCGTGCTATCTAATGTTTTCGCGAATAGCTGGCACAGGAAGTTATCTGCCCGAGAAAATCTTAACTAATTACGATTTAGAAAAGATGGTTGAAACCACTCATCAATGGATTGTAGATAGAACCGGCATTCACCAAAGACACATTGTCGCTGATGATCAAACAACATCTGATCTGGCACTGCAAGCGGCGAAAAAAGCGATTGAAGCGGCGGGCCTGCAAAACTCAGATATCGATTTAATTATTGTTGCTACCACCACACCTGACAGAGTTTTCCCGAGCACGGCGTGTTTGTTACAGGATAAACTGGGGATTCACGGCTGTGCAGCATTTGATGTTCAAGCGGTGTGCTCCGGTTTTGTTTATGCCTTGAGTATTGCAGATAAATTTATTAAAACCAACGCCGCGAAAAACGCGTTGGTTATTGGTGCCGAATCACTGTCAAGAATTATTGACTGGAATGATCGTGGCACCTGCGTGCTGTTTGGCGATGGCGCAGGAGCCGTTGTATTAAAGGCCAGTGAAGAGCCCGGTATCTTATCCACGCATTTGCATGCCGATGGCCAGTATAAAGATTTGTTGACGGTTAAGGCCGGTATTTCAGAAAACATGCAAGCTTTCAAAGACGGCGAAGCGACAATCCAAATGAAAGGCAACGAAGTTTTTAAAACGGCGGTCAATACCCTGGGTTCTATAGTTGATGAAACGCTGAGTGCCAACAACATGCAAAAGTCTGATATCGATTGGCTGGTACCGCACCAGGCAAATATTCGTATTATCGCCGCGACTGCGAAAAAATTACGCATGTCGATGGACTCAGTGGTGACAACCGTTGATAAACATGGCAATACCTCAGCCGCATCAATTCCGCTCGCATTAGACGTGGCGGTACGGGATGGAAGAATAAAACGTGGGGAAACAATACTAATGGAAGCCTTTGGTGGTGGGTTCACCTGGGGATCGGCATTGATGAAGTATTAATAATAAAAACCAAAAGAGTTAGACGATGACAAAGGCGTTTATATTTCCTGGGCAAGGTTCGCAATCAATAGGTATGTTAGCGGAGTTAGCGCAGGCATTTTCCTCAGTTTCAGCAACATTCGCTGATGCCAGTGATGTGCTCGGTTATGATTTATGGCAACTAGTACAAAACGGTTCAGCAGAACAATTAAATTCAACGGATAAAACCCAACCTGCTATGTTAACCGCAGGTGTTGCTGTGTGGCGTGTGCTGCAGGAAAAGAATGCGGCTGATCCGGTTGTGATGGCTGGACACAGTTTGGGCGAATATACGGCGCTGGTTTGTGCGGGCGCATTGCAATTTTCAGATGCGGTAAAGCTCGTTGAAGATCGAGGACGTTACATGCAATCAGCCGTAGCCGCAGGTGAGGGCGCTATGGCGGCGATATTGGGTCTGGATGATGAGGTTGTCGTCAAACTTTGCGAAACAGCCGCTCAAGGCGAAATTGTTGAAGCCGTCAATTTCAATACTCCTGGTCAGGTTGTTGTTGCTGGCAATGTGTCTGCGGTTAATCGAATGATAGAGGCTGCGAGTGCGGCTGGTGCAAAGAAAGCGATATTATTACCGGTAAGTGTACCTTCTCATTGTGAATTAATGCGACCTGCGGCGATAAAACTAGCAGAACGACTCGCGGCAATCGAAATCTTGCCGCCGCGCATCCCGGTGTTACATAATGTCGATGTTAAGACGTATGCCGAGCCTGAAAAAATTAAAGCATCGCTGGTAAAGCAATTACACCAGCCGGTGCATTGGACAGCAACAATTGAACAAATGCTGGCTGATGGGGTAACTGACTTTGTTGAATGCGGGCCAGGTAAAGTGTTGGCAGGTTTGAATAAACGTATATCCAGGCGCACACCAGTTTTCCCGGTTTATGACAGCGCTTCGTTGGAAAAACTATTATCTGCTTGATAAGATTGTCTAAGACACCAATTAAGACACCGATGTTGGAGATATGAATACATATGAACGATAAAATTGCTTTAATAAGCGGTGCGACACGCGGCATAGGTAAAGCAGTTGCAATCAGCCTGGGCAAAGCGGGTGCCACTGTTATAGGCACTGCAACCAGTGAAAATGGTGCGCAGCAAATCAGTGCTTACCTGGCTGAGAACTCTATTGCGGGCAAAGGCATGGTATTAAATGTTACCGATCAGTCAGCTATTGATGAAACTCTTAAAGCAATTAGCGCAGAGTTTGGCGCACCGACGGTATTAGTCAATAATGCCGGCATTACGCGTGATAATTTAATGCTGCGCATGAAAGAAGATGAATGGAATGATATTATTGATACCAATTTGACATCCGTTTACCGGCTGTCAAAAGCCTGTTTGCGTGGCATGATGAAAGCGAAACAAGGACGAATTGTGAGCATCGCATCGGTTGTCGGTCTTATGGGAAATGCAGGGCAAGCCAACTACGCCGCCGCCAAAGCAGGCATTATAGGATTTTCAAAATCACTGGCGCGGGAAGTGGCTTCACGTGGTATTACGGTGAACGTCGTTGCACCTGGTTTTATTGCAACTGACATGACAAAAAGTCTACCGGAAGAGCATAAAGCCACTTTGTTAAGTGCAATTCCTTTGAATCGTTTGGGTAGTCCCGATGATATTGCTGCAGCTGTTGCTTTTTTGGTCAGTGATTCCGCTGGATATATAACCGGTGAAACGATCAATGTGAACGGCGGCATGTATATGACCTAATTTTTTGTTATCTGGGGGTGGATTTACTGGAACTACTATAAAGTTTCAAATACAATACGCCCAGTTTTTTATAGCTAATAATATAGAGGAAGGGAACACTATGAGCAACGTCGAAGTACGAGTCAAGAAGATCGTCGTTGAGCAGTTAGGGGTCAAAGAAGATGAAGTTAGCCTGGAGTCATCATTTGTAGATGACTTGGGTGCTGACTCCTTAGATACTGTTGAGTTGGTAATGGCGCTGGAAGAAGAATTTGAATGTGAAATTCCTGACGAAGAAGCCGAAAAAATTACTACCGTTCAGCAAGCAATCGATTATGTCAACGAGCACACTAGCTAAGTTTTAGTTAGTGTGACACTCAATTGTTCATAATTAAGGCTGTTATCTGAGCTAGGTAACGGCCTTTTTTTTGATGCCGAAAGTGGCTCAAATTTGTTGATCGTACAATAACCAGCAGGCTTTCCACTCTCGGATGGGCTTTTAGGCATATTAATGCCCACAAGAGCAACCAGCAGCCAGTACAAGTAGCTTGCAAGGTTTCAAAAAAAATGAGGGAAAAGTTTTGGCTAAAAGACGTGTTGTCATAACAGGTTTAGGCACGGTTTCACCATTAGGTTTAAACGTTAAAGAAACGTGGGAAAATATTCTCGCCGGGAAAAGTGGTATCGGCCCCATAGAACATATGGATGTGAGTGATTATTCCGTGCGCTTTGGTGGCTCAGTCAAAAATTTTGACGTCACAAACTATATTCCAAAAAAAGATGCTAAGAAAATGGATGTTTTTATCCATTACGGTATGGTTGCAGGCATAGAAGCGTTAAAAGACTCGGGTCTTGAAGTTACCGAAGCAAATGCAGAGCGCATAGGTGTTGCAATTGGCGCAGGGATTGGTGGCTTAACCGGTATTGAAAGCGGTTATGCAGCGTATTTAAAAGGTGGCCCGCGTAAAATTTCCCCATTTTTTGTTCCTAGCAACATCATAAATATGATATCCGGAAATCTGTCAGTGATGCATGGATTAAAGGGACCGAATTTCGCCATCGTTACTGCCTGTACCACAGGCACCCATAATATTGGTCAAGCGGCTCGAATTATTGCTTATGGCGATGCCGATGCCATGGTTGCGGGTGGTGCAGAAATGGCAACGAGTTTCACGGGGCTGGGCGGCTTTGCTGCGGCACGAGCTTTATCGACGCGAAATGATGATCCACAAACTGCCAGTCGTCCCTGGGATGTCGATCGCGACGGTTTTGTGTTAAGTGATGGCGCAGGAGTCATTGTGATAGAAGAGTACGAACATGCAAAAGCGCGTGGCGCGAACATTTATGCCGAGCTTGTCGGTTTTGGAATGAACGCTGATGCTTATCACATGACATTGCCATCAGGTACCGGCGCACAGAATTGCATGAAACTTGCGCTAAACGATGGTGGGATTAATCCTACAGAAATCGACTATATTAATGCCCATGGCACCTCGACTCCCGCAGGTGATCAGGCGGAATCAGATGCGGTGAAAGCGGTGCTGGGTGATCATGCATATAAAACCGCCGTGAGCTCGACTAAGTCAATGACTGGCCATATGCTGGGTGCGGCAGGTGGCATTGAGGCCATTTTTTGTGCACTTGCCATTCGCGATCAAGTGGCGCCACCAACGATTAATATTTTTAACCAGGATCCGGGTTGTGACCTGGATTATGTACCTGATACGGCCAGAGAAATGCCAATCAATACGGTGTTATCAAATTCCTTTGGCTTTGGTGGTACTAACGGATCGTTGGTTTTTAAAAAAGTGTAAGCAGAAGCCCGTAAGGCAAGCTGGCATTAACTTAAGCAGATAATAATTCATTTTCCGTAGGTTGGGCACGCTTTAGCTTAGCCCAACCTACGAAATCCAGCTCTGTTGGGTGCATTCCACGCACCAGCGATACCTGCAATCGCCCCTGTAAATCAGCGTTGGTTGTAATTCGTTAGGAACCTGTCTAAGAGTGATCAAACCATAGGCAATTCAAGCTTAACTCGGACAAGCTGTCCAAAATCAATGAAAGAAAATACACTTCACATTAAACAGTTAAACCAGACTTTAGATCTGTTAGCTGTGCATCATATAAATCCCACTCGTTATCCTTTTCTATTGGAAAGTGTCGCAAAAAATAAGACCATTGGTCGTTATGATATTTTATTCGCTTTTCCTCAAGCCAGCTTGTGGCTGGATGCCGAAGGGCAAGTACATACCAGCAATGTTGAACTCAACACAGACTCTGTTTTTTCAGCATTTGAACAGTGGTTTTTTGAACAAGGGTTTTCAGAGCAAGGTTTTTTTGAACAGGGATTTAAAGCAGAACAAACAGATATCCAAACTGACTTACCCTTTTTGGGCGGTTGGTTTGTATTCTTAGCGTATGAATTCGCCGAACAAGTAGAGCCCGTTTTACATTTACCAAAAGATACAGACAATGTTTTACCGCAAGCATATTTCGCACGTATTCCTGCTGCAATTATTGTTGATCATCAAGCGAAAAAAACATTTATTATTGCCGAAGCCAATCATCAAGCACTCGTTAGTGCGATCGAAAACGATATTCAAAATAGTGTTACACTGCCAGAGCCTCAGCACGACCCTCAGCACGACATCGCGATTGAGATTATCGAAGAAGCGTCAC
>CALZHW010000087.1 GCA_945787125.1 uncultured Ectothiorhodospiraceae bacterium | reverse complement strand
TTACTGGCTCGGATCTGGTTCACAAGTCTTGTCTTCCGGTATCCGCAGGTGGGCAAATCGATGTTGATAAATTCGGTCAGGTGAAAGGGCTGAGCAATGTTTTTGCCGCTGGAGATTGCGCGAACCATGAAAACCCACCTCCTTGGGTGCCTCATCAGGCGCATATGGCGCAGCTTCGATCCCAGGCAGTGGCAAAAAACATGAAAGCAATACTGAATGGTGCTCAGCCAGCAGCTACTTATCGATATGAACTCTCTTGTATCATGAATATGGAGAATGATGCCATGTGGATGCATATGTCTAGTGATGATAAACCGCCATTCTGGAATATATTCCCGCGGCGCTCTAAAAAGTTAATCACTTTGAAAAATCTATTTGAACGTTTTTATTTGTTTTATCTGCGATATTTATGAGCTCACAACCGAAGTTAAAGTTACATAGTGCCACCTTCCAGCACCCGTAGCGGCAAGGTCTTATCGAGAGACGCCGTGAATACATCCCTGTAGGCTTGGCGGCAGCATCCCTGCTGCCAACACTCTCGCTAAGGCCTTGCCGCTACGAGTGCTGATTATCAGCAATATTTATTGATTGCCTAAAAAAACGGTTTAGAATAAACCGATAAATCAGACGTGTTTGATGGTTGAGTCTGTGATTTTGAAATTTGTTAATTCCGTGAGAATTGTTGGGATATAAAGTCTATTATTAAATAGGATATGAATATGGCTGTAGGGTTAAAAATAGCATCAAAGATTACCTCGGTTCCGGGTATTAAACTGGCGGTCGCCAAAGCTGGTATCAAGTACAATAATAAAAATGATGTCACATTAATAGCAATAAATGCAGAAGCGCATTGTGCGGCGGTTTTTACGCAAAATAAGTTTTGTGCTGCGCCTGTGATTGTTGCTAAGAAACATTTGAGTGAGGCACAACCGAAATACCTGCTGATTAATACTGGCAATGCAAACGCCGGCACTGGAGATGACGGAATTGCCAGAGCGGAAAAGTCCTGTCATGCATTGGCTGAATTAACTGGGGTTAGTGCCAACTCAGTGTTACCGTTCTCAACTGGCGTTATTGGCATGACGCTGCCTGATGATAAAATTATTGCTGTATTGCCTGCGATGGTTGATGCCTTGCAGGAAAATGCCTGGTTAGACGCAGCTTCAGCGATAATGACAACTGATACAATGCCAAAAGCCTACTCGAAAACACTTGTTCTAAATGGTGAAAACATTGTCATCACGGGTATTGCTAAAGGTGCAGGCATGATTAAACCCAATATGGCAACGCTGCTGGCCTATGTCGCAACGAATGCGAACATCGAAAAACCTCTCTTGCAGATGATGCTTGAAACTGTGGTAAAGCCATCATTCAACAGCATCACTGTCGATAGTGATACCTCAACCAATGACGCCTGTATTTTAATCGCGACAGGCAAAGCCACTCTTTCGATCAACAACCTTGAGTCTCATACCGCACAAGTTTTTATGGACGGCTTGCGAGAAGTATTTATTTTTTTGGCGCAAGCACTAGTGCGAGATGCCGAAGGCGCAACAAAGTTTATTGCCGTCAGAGTTGAGCAAGGGAGAAGTGAAGAAGAGTGCCGTGAAGTTGCTTATACCATTGCGCATTCACCACTAGTGAAGACGGCTTTTTTCGCATCGGATCCTAATTGGGGAAGAGTTTTAGCCGCAGTGGGTCGTGCACCGGTTGATGATTTGGATGTGCAAGCTATCAGCATTTATCTGGGAGATGTGTGCATCGTCGAATCCGGTGGCCGGGCAGCCAGTTATACTGAAGAGCAAGGCTTGGAAGTTATGCGTCAAGATGATGTTGCGGTTAAGGTGGTGCTTGGTAGAGGCGAGGCGTCAGCCACGATATGGACCAGCGATTTATCCTATGAATATGTCAAAATAAACGCTGAGTATAGAACTTAGCCCGGATAATTCATGAATCACGCGATTTTTCGCTTGATCCTCGCTTACATGGAAGTAAGCGAGGGGCGAAAGCAGGACGCGGTAGCTTTGATTTCACATGAAATTTTCTTCATTCGACCGTACATACGAGTACGGCGCTCAATCAGATAATTCCCTGTAAAGTCAAATCCCTGCCCGATAATCTCGTGTATTCATGAAATATCCGGGCTAGAATTCGTTTTAAAACTCACAAACGGAGTTCAGTAATTAGTACTCGTCGTGGCAAGGCCTTATTTAGAATCGAGAGTCGAGAGTGTTGGCAGCATGGATGCTGCCGCCAAGCCTACAAGGACGTATTCACGGCGTCTCTCGGAAAGGTTTCGCCGCTACGAGTGCTGGAAGGTGGCACTTATGAAATTGTTATAGCAACGCTTTAGGTAAGGGGAAAGTCACTTTCTCTTCAATGCCTTTATTTTCAGTAATGCTGGTAGCACCCCAGGAGTTTAACTTCTCAATCACTTGCTGGACTAAAATATCGGGTGCCGAAGCGCCGGCAGTGACACCCACTTTATCAACCCCTTCTAACCAGGTTTTTTTAATTTCGTTAGCGTTGTCGATGAGGTATGCCGGGGTACCCATTTTTTCAGACACTTCACGTAGACGGTTTGAATTGGAGCTATTAATCGAACCTACTACCAACACCAACTGACACTTCTCAGCAAGATCTTTTACAGCTTCTTGACGATTTTGCGTTGCATAACAAATATCATCCTTTTTCGGGCCGTGTATATTGGGGAAGCGCTGTCGTAGCGCGTCGATAATACTGGCTGTGTCGTCCATGGAAAGTGTTGTTTGAGTAACGTACGCCAATGCATTGGGGTTATTAACCTGCAATGTGGCCACATCATCCTCGTTTTCGACTAAATAAATACCACCCTGATTCATTTTTTTATCATATTGCCCGAGCGTACCTTCAACTTCAGGATGACCAGCGTGTCCGATTAAAATGATTTCGTGGTTATTTTTTTGATTACGTACGACTTCAAGGTGAACCTTGGTAACCAGCGGGCAGGTTGCATCAAAAACTTTCAAACCTCGTTCTTCGGCTTCTTGCCTAATAGCTTGCGAAACGCCATGTGCACTAAAAATGACCGTATTATCATCGGGTACATCTTTTATTTCATCAATAAAAATAGCGCCTTTCTGTTTGAGGTTGTCGACTACAAATCGATTATGCACCACTTCGTGACGCACATAGATGGGGGCGCCATAAATTTCCAGGGCGCGTTCAACAATTTCAATAGCCCTGTCAACTCCGGCGCAAAAACCTCGTGGGTTGGCCAATATTGCCTGCATTACGTAAATCCTCAAAAAAGTAAGGTTAAATCTAGATTAATCAGTTGAACCACAATTTCTACCCACAGGGCACTCGGTAGCACAAGCTCTTGATGCACCTAGCAAATTCAACAATATGCTGATCACCAATAAGGTGACCACGCAATTCTTGAATTCACTATGCACTTCAATATCTCGCACTAAAAATTCGCGACAACTGATTATTTTAGGTTAAAAGTCAGATATCCAACGATTTTATCCTGAATCCTCACAAGATGGTATATCACCATCGTTTATTTTTATGGGCTGGTCCATGGTGTCAATACCGACCAGCTTTTCTCAACAATCTCAACAAATAGTTAAGTTTGTTTTTAGCTTGTCGATATGTGAGTAGAACAAGCTTTAACTTGAATGAGAGCAGGAATTACGAGGTCAAGTATTCGCTGTTGTGTCTTGGTCGTTATAAGTGCGACAAGTAACTGTTATTTATCAGATAAATAGGTAATGAAAATTGTCAGTGAGTGAAGAAAACGAATCAAAAACAGTCATCTCCTGTACCTCTACAGTTGATATAAAAATTGCAGTAGAGCTTTTTGAGCATCTTAGCAGCGCTATAGAAAGTCATCGCGCGGTGGAGATCAATGCTGAAGACGTTGAACGGATAGATACTGCAGTGTTACAGCTTTTTCTGGCTTTTGTCCTAGAGGCGAAGACCAAAGAGGTGTCAATAACCTGGCTTGGTGTTTCTGATGCATTTGTCACAGCGGCAAATTTATTGGGTATTGGATCGCAATTAGCGTTGCCAGACGCTGCACGTTCCTAAGTCCTATTGGGACAAATTTTTAGTTAAAAAGCGTTAACAGAAAACTGCACGTGTGCAATTTCAGAAGGAAGAACAATGGCGAAAATATTGGCAGTTGATGATTCAGCATCAATGCGACAAATGGTGGGGTTCACTCTCAAAAGTGCGGGACATGATGTGATTCAGGCTTCGGATGGCGCTGAAGCACTAAAATTGGCGCAGGTCAACAACATTGATTTGGTGTTGACTGATATCAACATGCCAATCATGGATGGCATCACCTTGATTAAAAATTTGCGTACCTTACCCGCGTACCGATTTACGCCCATGTTGACCTTGACGACTGAAAGTGGAACCGATAGGAAAATGGAGGGCAAGAAAGCGGGTGCTACAGGCTGGATAGTCAAACCTTTCAGTCCCGAGCAGTTATTGGCAACCATTAAAAAAGTGTTGGGGTAATTAATGTCAATTGATATGTCGCAGTTTTATCAGACCTTCTTTGAAGAAAGTTTTGAAGGGCTGGATGCTATGGAATCTGGACTCCTAAGCCTGGATGTCGGTGCAGCAGATATTGAAACTGTGAATACAATATTTCGCGCCGCGCACTCTATCAAAGGTGGAAGTGGGACATTTGGTTTTACCGCAGTAGCCCAGTTTACCCATGTTATGGAAACGCTGCTGGATGAAATGCGTGCAGACACAATAACGGTGACTACCGAAACCGTAGACCTACTGCTTAAGTCGGTCGATGTGTTACGTGATATGTTGACTGCCGTGCAAACTGAAACTGAAATTGACGAAGAACGCACGATTGAAATACAAAGCGCGCTAGAGGCGTTGTTGTCTGGTGAGAGTGTTGCGAGCTCAAGTGAGGAGATCGTAGGTACTGAAACCCCCACTGTGATTTGCTGGACAATCAGGTTCAAGCCTTTTGACTACTTGTTCAAAACGGGCAATGACCCCGTTAGAATATTCCAAGAGTTGTCTGAACTTGGTGATTTCAGTGTTGTGTGTAATACCGAAGATTTACCGCTGTTTGAGATGCTTGATCCTGAACTGAGTTACTTGTCATGGTCAATCAAACTTGATGGTGTGATAAGCAAAGAACAAATTAGTGAAGTATTCGACTGGGTTGATGGCGATTGCGAATTGGAAATAGGCACGGAAGACCAAGTGCCTGAAAAAGTCGTGGCGAATTTGCCCACAGTAGCAGTGCCAGTACCAGAGCCATTGTCATGCTCTGATGAGAAAAAAATTCCGGAATCTACGCCGTTGGCAGCTACCCCAGCCCCAGCCCTAGTTAAAGATAAGCCAACGAAAAAATCGACTGCAGCTGATCAAGGCTCTATTCGGGTCAGCATTGATAAAGTTGACGCGCTGATTAATATGGTGGGTGAGCTTGTTATTACCCAGTCGATGCTTGGTCAGTTGGGTGAGCAAATAGATGATGATCGGCTGGAGAAACTGCAAGATGGTTTAGCGCAGCTTGAACGCAATACCCGCGAGCTGCAAGAAAGCGTAATGCGAATTCGTATGATGCCAATAAGTTTTGCTTTTCAGCGATTTCCACGAATGGTTCGAGATCTGAGTAATCAAATTGGCAAGGAAATTGAGCTTCGGTTACAAGGTGAGAGTACCGAGTTAGATAAAACACTGATGGAAAAAATAAGCGATCCATTGGTTCATCTGGTACGTAATTCGATTGATCATGGTATCGAAACTCCCAATGATAGAGAAGCGGCAGGCAAGTCAAGAGTAGGTATTGTTGAGCTTAATGCATTTCATCAAGGTGGCAATGTTGTTATTGAAATAAGTGATGATGGCAAAGGCATTGATCGAGAAGTTATCACTGGCAAGGCCATAGAAAAAGGACTGATTTCAGAAAGTGATATTCTCACTGATGAGCAGGTGTTCGATCTAATTTTCTCTCCTGGATTTTCTACTGCTAAAGTGGTCAGTGATATTTCAGGCCGTGGCGTAGGCATGGATGTGGTGAAAAGAAATATCCGTGAACTCGGCGGAAGTGTAGAGATTCAAAGCAAAAAAAATGAAGGCAGCAAAATTATTATACGTTTACCGCTAACTCTGGCGATACTCGATGGACAGTTGATCCAGGTCGGTAGCCACACCTATATTGTGCCGCTAGTTTCGATTATTGAGTCTTTACAAGTCAAAGAATCTCAAGTTAATGCGATCGCAGGCCAGGCAGAAATATATAAACTGCGTGATGAATACATTCCTATTGTTCGCTTGCATAATTCATTCTCCGTCAATACTGATGTTACTCAATTAACCGATGGTTTGATTGTAGTTGTTGAAGGTGATGGTCAGCGGGCAGGTTTATTTGTTGACGATTTGCTAGGGCAGCAACAAGTGGTTATCAAGAGTTTGGAAACCAATTTCCGTCCGGTAGAAGGGGTGTCTGGCGCGACGATACTCGGAGATGGAACAGTGGCACTAATACTGGATGTTACTGGGTTAATAAAGCTTTCACGACAAGAACGAATAGTGGCAGCATAAGATCAAGGCAGGAGAAAAATTCCAATGGAAGCAACACATATGACACAAGGTAATATAGGCATTGAGATCAATGCAGAAGAAGATCAGTATCTGACTTTCATTATGGCGGCTGAGGAATACGGGGTTGATATTCTTCGGGTGCAAGAAATTCGCGGATGGAACAATGTGACGCCGATTCCGAATACCCCAACATACATCAAAGGTGTGATTAATTTGCGTGGCACAATCGTACCTATTATCGATTTACGTGAACGATTCGGTATGGCAAGTGTTGAATACGGTGCTACCACCGTTGTGATTGTATTGAAAGTTATCAAAGACGATGCTGAACGCATTATGGGAATTGTGGTAGATGCGGTTTCAGATGTTTATAACATTGAAGCCTCTGAGATAAAACCGGCGCCAGATTTTGGAGGCGAAATTAGCATTGAATTTGTTAGCGGATTGGTGAGTGTTGAAGAAAAAATGTTGATAATTATCGATATCGATCGTTTGCTGAATTCCGGTGATTTGAAAATCGCTGATAAAGTATCAGCGAAATCATAGAATGAAATTCTAGGACAGGCTCCTAGTGTTATGGGTCTACTAACTCAAGTTTCGAAATTGCAAAAGTGGCACCTTCCAGCACCCGTAGCGGCAAAACCTTACCGAGAGACGCCGTGAATACTTCCTTGTAGACTTGTTGGCAGCATCCATGCTGCCAACACTCTCGATAAGGCCTTTGCCGCTACGCGCGCTGATAATGGTGAAAGTATTTGAACTCCAAAACTTAAGGTTTGACAAGGGTGAGGGTGAATCATGGTTGAATTAACGCAGCAACAGCAACAAAAAAATAACCAGAAATCAGAAATTAAGAAGAATGAACATAAAGAGCTGCTCATTATGATTTTAGCCAATCTCGTTTGGATAAGTTAAGTTTTCGGAGCTCAGTAATGAGCCAGCAAATACAGCGCAATCTAAATACTTCTCCGGGCTTAAATGTTGCAGTGCTTGAGCAATCATTCAATGCCCTTACACCTCATGGCGCAGCCATTACACGTCGTTTTTATGAGGTTCTGTTTGCCCAATTTCCTGCTGTTGAGCCGCTATTTGCAAACACCACCATTGATGAACAGTATAGGAAACTTTGGGCAGCACTAAAGTTAGTTGTTAGTGTGCTGAGAAAGCCAGAAGAATTAATGACTACGCTGGTAAAGCTGAGGCAGCGTCATGCACAAATTGGCGCGAAAGCTGAGTATTATCCGGCAATGGCTGAAACATTGCTTGGGGTTATGCAGGATTTACGCGGGTGATTGTTGGACAGATGAGGTTCAATTCGCTTGGCATACGGCATTAGAAACAATGCAACGGTAATGATAAAAGCAGGAGAAACAGGAATAAACATGGTAACGCAAGAATCAGAAGAAATTTTAGCAATGTCACAAGAATATGCTCAAATGAAAGCTGCGGTTGATGGGGCTATGACAGCGATTATGATGGTAGATCGTGAGTTGATAATCACCTATGCCAATAAATCAACAGCAACATTATTAGGTAAGCACGAGGAAACCTTGCGGACGATTTACCCTGGATTCAGTGCCCGTAAGTTGATAGGGACTTGTGTCGACATTTTTCATAAAAATCCAGCACACCAAAGGCAAATACTCGCAAACCCGGCTAATTTGCCTTTTCAAACAGATATCCAAGTCGGGCCGCTGATTTTTGCACTAAATGTAACCGCTATGACGGATTCCGCAGGCACCTACTTAGGAAATTGCCTGGAGTGGTCGGATGTTACCGAGTTAAGGGCAAAAGAAAATGATGTCACTCGATTGCAAGGTGCGATCGATAATGCCATGACAGCCATAATGATGATAGATCGTGATTTTAATATTACGTATGTGAATCGATCAACGACGGATCTGCTCAGTGCAAATGCGGAAGAACTGTCGAAAGTGTTCCATGGATTTAATCCGCGAAACTTGGTTGGGCAAAATATCGATCAGTTCCACAAAAATCCTGCGCATCAACGACGAATGCTGGAAGATCCGAATAACTTGCCATTTAAGACGGATATTCAAGTGGGTTCGTTGAAATTTGAGCTTAATGTTACTGCAATCTGCGACGCCTCTGGTAAATACATTGGCAATTGCCTGGAGTGGCAAAATGTTACAGAAACGCGTCGCAAAGAGATTGAAGTTGCACGATTGCAATCAGCGGTACATGGCGCAACCAGTAATATTATGCTGTGTGATAGTGATTTGACTATTACTTATGTCAATCCAGCGGTGCAAGAAATGATGTCGAAACGGCAGAGTGAATTGCGCGAAAGATTCCCCGGGTTTGATCCAACAAATTTAGTCGGTCAGTGCATTGATAAATTTCATAAAGATCCATCTCATCAGCGTCGGCTGTTGGCGGACATTAATGCGTTGCCAGCGAAAGCACAGATAGCTGTGGCTGGATTGGAGTTTGAAGTGAATGCAACGGCAATTACTGACCCAAATGGTGAGTGGATGGGAAATATGGTTGAGTGGAAAGATATCACTGAGCAAAAAGATGCAGAACGTCAAATTGATTCATTGATTGCCGCCGCCGTAAATGGCGAATTAGATAATCGAATCGATGTCTCAAGCTATCAAGGTTTCCTTAAAGGGCTTGGTGACGGCATAAATTCACTAATAGAAGCGGTGGTTAGGCCTATTCGGGAAAGTACTCGCGTAGCGACGGCATTGGCTGAGGGTGACTTACGAGAGGAGATGACGGGTGAGTTTAATGGCGAATTCGCCGAGTTGCGTGATGCCTTAAATCAATCTATCAATAATCTACGCAATATGACGGGGCAGATTCAATCGTCCTCTGGCAGTATTGTATCTGCCGCAGCGGAGATAGCACAAGGTAATACCGATTTGAGTCAACGTACTGAAGAGCAGGCATCTTCGTTGGAAGAGACCGCTTCAAGCATTGAAGAGTTGACTAGTACGGTAAGGCAAAATGCAGACAATGCAAGACAAGCCAGTCAGTTGGCTTCGGGCGCTAGAGATCAAGCTGAAAAAGGTGGCGATGTGGTGCAAAAAGCTGTAGAGGCT
Source organism: uncultured Ectothiorhodospiraceae bacterium (assembly GCA_945787125.1). Lineage (GTDB taxonomy): Bacteria > Pseudomonadota > Gammaproteobacteria > S012-40 > S012-40 > CALZHW01. Next base: position 6,230 of record CALZHW010000087.1, on the reverse strand, counting down.
ATGTCCAAAATAAACGGTAGTAGTAAGAAAATTGCCGATATTATCAGTGTGATCGATGAGATAGCATTTCAAACTAATTTACTTGCGCTAAATGCTGCGGTGGAAGCGGCACGTGCCGGTGAGCAGGGTCGAGGTTTCGCCGTTGTCGCCGGCGAAGTGCGTAACCTGGCGCAGCGTAGTGCGGGTGCCGCAAAAGAAATTAAAGGGTTGATTCAAGACAGCGTAGAAAAAGTGGACGATGGAACTCGGCTGGTTGACCAGTCAGGCAAGACGCTGGAAGAAATTGTGACTGCGGTTAAAAAAGTCAGTGATATTATTGCCGAGATTGCCGCCGCTAGTCAGGAGCAATCGGCAGGCATCGATCAAGTCAACAAAGCCGTCTCTCAAATGGATGAAGTCACTCAGCAGAATGCAGCTTTGGTGGAAGAAGCGGCGGCCGCTAGTGAATCCATGGATGAGCAAGCACGTGGTTTACAACAGCTCATTGAATACTTTACCCTGGATGACAACAGTGTGGCCAATAATTCGATAGCCATTGCACCTGTGCGCGGGGTAGCAGCGCAGGTACCTGCTGCCAGGCGGGTTTCGGTAAAATCGGCTAAACCAACGGGCAGTGATGACGAGTGGGAGGAATTCTAACGTATGTTGTTGGTCAGTGACACTGCGTCTAAGTGGGTTCAGTGCAACCCGTTAGTCAATGCACTCGATAAATACACCCCCCTGGTTCACGTATTATGAATGAGTTTGACGATAAAGAGTTTACCCTGACAGACAAGGACTTTGAGCAGATTCGAAGTTTTGTAAAGCAGCATACAGGCATTACGCTCTCAGAAGCAAAAAAGACCATGGTTTATGGCCGTCTGTCGCGACGGTTACGTAAATTGCGTATCCCTTCGTTTAAAGAATATTTAGCGATTGTAGCGCGTGATGATTCTGATGAATTGGTGAATTTCATTAATGCAATCACCACGAATCTCACCTCGTTTTTTCGCGAAGAACATCATTTTGACTACCTTAAAAATACCATCATCCCACAGCTTCGGCTGAAAAAAAATTCGGATCAAAAGATTCGTATTTGGTCAGCAGGATGTTCAACCGGTGAAGAGCCTTATTCCATTGCGATAGCGTTGCATGAATCATTGCCTGATATTGAAGAGTGGGATATTAAAATATTGGCGACTGATCTGGACACCAATGTATTGGCTCATGGGGAAAACGGAATATATGATATCGAGCGGATTAGTGCATTAAGTCCTGAACGCAAGCAGGCATGGTTTCTTAAAGGCCGAGGCGCGCAACAAGGAAGTGTTAAAATTGATAGTCGACTGCGTAACTTGATTACTTTTAAACAATTAAATTTAATGCAGCAATGGCCAATGAAGGGTCCTTTTGATTTTATGTTTTGTCGTAATGTGGTTATTTATTTTGATAAGGACACACAAAAAATTCTTTACAATAAATACGCTAACTTGATCGTGGATGATGGTTGTTTATTTCTAGGGCATTCAGAATCAATGTATAAAGTCTGTGATCGGTTTGCCTCACTGGGTCACACTATTTATAAAAAAATATGTTGAGTATGGAAAAAATATCACCCACCTATGAGCAGCCAGAACCCTTACAAGGATTTGAAAGAATTAATCGTTATTGGGATAAAACTCGGGGTATTTGGGGGGCGAAAATATTGCCGGGTGAGTTTTATGTGACATTACACAATGAATTAGTTATTACGGTTTTGGGTTCATGTATTTCGGCGTGTGTGCGGGATAAGAAGCTAGGCATTGGTGGTATGAATCATTTTATGCTACCCGGCACAGTTGATCTCAATGTATTAAGCGGAGCAAATAGATACGGCAACTTTGCTATGGAAAATCTGATCAATGAAATATTGAAGAATGGTGGACAGCGGGAAAACCTCGAAGCCAAGATATTTGGTGGTGGTAGAATACTGGTGCATATGACTGACGTAGGCGCGCGTAATATTGGTTTTGTGAAAGAGTATTTGCACACAGAAAACATTACTACTGTAGCGCAAGATGTGGGTGATTTTTGTCCACGCAAAGTGGCTTACATTCCCGCAACGGGTAAAGTTTTCATGAAACGCCTGAAATCATTACACAATGATACTGTGGTGACTCGGGAACGTAATTACCTGGAAAATCTGGAAAAAGCACCTATTCAAAACGATATCGAGTTATTTTAGCATGCAAAAAATAAAAGTATTGATAGTCGATGATTCTGCATTGATTCGAAAAGTATTAGTGGAAATATTGTCATCTGATCCGCTCATTGATGTCGTAGGCGCAGCTATTGATCCGGTAGATGCTCGGGAGAAAATCAAGCAGTTGAATCCAGATGTGTTAACGCTTGATATTGAAATGCCAAAAATGGATGGTATTACATTTTTGAGCAACATAATGCGCTTGCGACCTATGCCAGTGATTATGATTTCATCATTGACGGAACAAGGTGCGGAAGTTACCTTGCAGGCTCTAGAGATCGGAGCTGTTGATTTTATTTCAAAGCCTAAGCTCGATGTGACGCATGGCATGATGGACTATGCTGAAATCATAATTGAAAAAGTAAAAGTCGCCAGTCAAGCACGGGTCAGAGTGCGAAAACTAAGCTCTGATATAACTGTACCTGATAGACATAATGCAGATGCCATTATTGCTAAGAAATTTAATAGTAAACATTTTTCTTCGACTGAAAAAATCATTGCGATTGGTGCATCGACGGGGGGCACTGAAGCTATCAAAGAGGTTTTAATCCAACTTCCAGCTGACTCTCCGGGTGTGGTAGTTACGCAGCATATTCCAGCAAATTTCAGTGGTCCGTTTGCCGAACGGATGAATCGTTGTTGTGCAATGATAGTCTGTGAGGCTTCAGATGGGCAACAAATATTGCCAGGCCATGTTTATATTGCACCAGGCAGTCACCATCTTCTGGTGGATAGGAGTGGTGCCCGATATGTTTGTCATTTGAACGATGGGCCAGCAGTTAATCGTCATCGTCCAGCGGTAGACGTTTTGTTTCGCTCGGTAGCGATCAACGCAGGCAAGAATGCAGTGGGCATTATTCTTACTGGCATGGGTAAGGATGGCGCGCAAGGTTTGAAAGAAATGCAGGAATCCGGCGCGTCAACAATTGCCCAAGACGAAAACAGCAGTGTAGTCTGGGGAATGCCTGGAGAGGCGGTTAAAATCGGCGCCGCGGACCATGTTGTGTCTTTGGAAAAAGTTGCTCCGAAAATACTAAAACTGTTATAGTTGGGCATTATCATGTGTCTGCGGCTAAATCTTGTTCTTTTGAATGTGGTTTGATCCCCCTGCGACTCACTCTTTCCCTGTAAAAAAAATAGAATTTTGTATTCATAAGATGGAAACAATCAAGCCTCCCTTGCTGAAAAAACGCGTATACCCGCGCGATGAGCATATCATATCTCGCGACAATATCAGTCCCAATGCATTAAAAGTTTTATACCGCATAAAGAATGCAGGTTTTGATGGTTATCTTGTTGGCGGTGGCGTCAGAGATTTGTTACTTGAGAAAAAACCCAAAGACTTTGATATCGCGACGAATGCGACGCCAGAGGAGGTTTGCCATTTATTCAGGAATTGTCGCTTAATTGGTCGACGTTTTCGTTTGGCGCACGTGCATTTTGGTGCTGAGATTATTGAAGTCGCGACATTTCGTGGCCAACACGATGGCAACAACGGTGACGCTGGGCAAATTGTTGATGGCATGATTGTCAGGGATAATGTCTACGGCAGTATAGAAGAAGATGCTTGTCGGCGTGATTTCAGTATTAATTCGCTATACTATAATATCAGTGATTTTTCTGTTGAAGACTATGTCAATGGTTACGAAGATCTGCAAGCAGGTAGGCTGCGGATACTTGGCGACCCTGAGCAACGTTATCGCGAAGACCCGGTGAGAATGTTGCGTGCAGTTCGATTTGCCGCAAAACTGGAACTGTCAATAGAAAAAGCGACCGAATCTCCTTTATTTGCCTTGGGTAATTTGCTCGAAGGCGTACCTCCAGCAAGATTGTTTGAAGAAGTGCTAAAGCTCTTTTTATCCGGTTATGCACTTCGGGCTTTTGAACTATTGCGACATTACAATCTGTTTAAATTTTTATTCCCGCAAAGCGAAATCAGTATCAAAGAAGATGTGTCTGGCAATGTATTGGTGTTAATTAATAAAGCCTTGGCAAATACTGATCAGCGTTTTCTCGAAGGCAAACCGGTTGCGCCTGCATTTATCTTCGGCGTGCTTCTTTGGGGGCCGGTGAGCAAGCTTAATGCAAAATACCTGGAGCGCGGCATGAGTGAAAGTCAAACACTCAGTGCGGCGGCAGAAGCCGTTGTGTCCGGTCAGAGTCGCCGTGTTTCAATTCCGCGCCGATTTCATACGCCGATGAGAGAAATCTGGATGTTGCAAGAGCGCCTCGCTAAACGCGCCCCCAGACGCTCAGTACGTTTGTTGACTCACCCGCGTTTTCGAGCAGCGTATGACTTTTTACTCTTGCGTGCAGAGACGGGCGATGTTGACAATGAGTTGGCTGAATGGTGGACGACGTTTATTGATGCAGATGAAACATCGCGAGCGGAGATTCTTGATAACCTTACTCGTGGTAGACGGCAATTCAACCGACGCCGTAAACCAAAAGCGAATTGATGTCGCGTTGTTATGTTGGAATGGGCGGTAATCTTGGGGGTTCCCCGCAAGTTTTTACCAGTGTCATTGACGATTTACACGCAACTTCCACTATTTTTATCCACCGAGTTTCCTCTTTTTATCGCACTCAACCACTGGACAATGCCAATCAACCTGCTTACTTGAACGCCGTGCTTGAGCTGGATACAGATCTATCAGCGGATCAATTACTAGATGTATTGCAAGCGCTTGAAAAAAAATATGGTAGAGTGAGAACAGCTGCACGCTGGGACTCTCGGACACTGGATCTGGATATCCTGCTCTTTGCTCAGCAAGTCATTAATGATGCGCGATTAACCGTGCCGCATCGAGCCATGGCACAACGTGATTTTGTGCTCTATCCACTCTACGAGATTGCGTCAGATTTACAGGTGCCTGGTTTGGGTTCGCTAGCCATTTTGCTGTCTCAATGCGAAAATCGAGGGATGGAAAAATTATGATGACGATAGACACTTTAAAAACTAAAAAATTAAATAATGAAAAAATTACCTGTTTGACGGCTTACGATGCAAGTTTTGCCAGTCTGCTGTTTCATGCCGGCATCGATGTAATATTGGTCGGGGATTCGCTCGGTATGGTGATACAAGGGCAGGAAACGACCTTGCCAGTGAGCCTTGACGAGATGATTTACCACGCAAAAGCGGTAAAACGCGGCGCACCACAGGCTTTTATTATTGTCGATTTGCCGTTTATGAGTTACACCTCGGTAGAGCAGGCATTAGATAGCGCCGGGCGGGTTATGCAGCAAGCGGGCGGGCAAATGGTGAAGCTGGAGGGTGGTTTGGCGGTATTGCCTACGGTGCAGGCGTTGGCAGATTTCGGCATTCCGGTTTGCGCGCATTTAGGCTTATTGCCACAATCTGTGCATAAGAAAAGTGGCTACAAAGTTCAAGGTAAAACGGCAAAAGACGCCGAGCAAATATATGCCGAAGCGCTGGCAATTGAAAAAGCCGGAGCAGATTTATTAGTATTGGAATGCATTCCAGCCGAGCTTGCAAAAAAAATCAGTGCAGCGTTGAGTATTCCGGTTATTGGCATTGGTGCTGGCAAGGATTGCGATGGCCAGGTGCTGGTCTGTTATGACATGCTGGCGATAACCAAAGGTAGGCGACCGAAGTTCTCCAAAAATTTTATGCAAGGGCAAACGAGCCTGCAAGCCGCCGTAGAGGCATATGTCAGTGAGGTTAAGCATGGTATTTTCCCCGCTGCGGAGCATTCGTTCTAATGGTAACCTTGAACAATCCGCAGATGCTGAATGAAGCGGTCGCAAAATGGCGCGGGCAGGGTGAAATAATCGCCTTCGTGCCAACCATGGGCAATTTGCACGAAGGGCATCTCAGCCTCGTCGAGAAAGCCCGTCAAGTCGCCGATAGAGTGATTGTCAGTATCTATGTTAATCCGCTACAGTTCGGGGTGAATGAAGACTTTGATGCCTATCCTCGAACCCTGGATGAAGACCAGCATCGATTAGAAACTCAGGCCGTTGATGCGTTATTTTTGCCCACTACGAC
>CALZHW010000086.1 GCA_945787125.1 uncultured Ectothiorhodospiraceae bacterium | reverse complement strand
GCGGCAGAAATCTCAACACTGTAATGATATTTCGCCAACTCTCTTAAGGCTGCAGGTAGACGTTGCGTCTCACTCTGGGCATGCCGGCGTGATGACTTAATATCCAACGCCGGTTGCAGCCGTTTACCGCCCTGCACTACCTGCTGGATCAGCGCCTCGCCCTGCTGCTGCACATCATGTTCCAGAGTAACGATGTCACCCGCCATTAATCCGCTTGCATCGTAATGTCGATAGACCTGCTTGCGGCCCGGCCAGGTGGCCTTGCCTTCGGAACGCTTGCGCCGTGCAGTGCCGGCATATTCCTGCAATTTATAGGCGCAATCCAGGTACGGAGCATCAGCTGAGGTATCCATCAACGTGCCGATACCAAAACCATCGATGGGCACATGGTTTTTGCAAAAGTCGAGCAAACGATGCTCATCCAGATTACCGGAGGAGAAGATACGCGTTTCAGTTAGCCCACCGCCATCGAGAATCGTGCGCACCTTGCGGGCATGGTCAGCCAGATCGCCGCTATCCAATCGGATAGCCTTGATGGAAATATCTTGTGCTGCCAGTTGTGGCGCAAGGTCTACCACCTTGCGGGCAGCGGCTTCAGTGTCATAAGTATCGATCAACAGCACCACGTTGTTGGGCTGGGCATGGGCAAAGTGGGTAAAAGCTAAGCTCTCCAGTTCATGCGCCTGAACGAATGAATGAGCCATGGTACCGAAGATGGGTACACCGAAGGCAGGCTCCGCCAAGACCGTTGAGCTACCATCGAATCCTGCCAGATAGGAGGCTCTTGCAGCAAGCAGACCAGCCTCACCACCATGCGCACGGCGCATCCCAAAATCGACCAGCAGTTTGCCGGGGGCTGCCAGCACACAACGGACTGCTTTGGAGGCCACCAGGGTCTGATAATGCAGCAGGTTGATCACCCGGCTCTCCACCAGCTGCGCCTGGGCAATAGGCGCGCTGATGCGCAGGATGGGTTCATTGGCAAAGAAAATCGTACCCTCCGCCATGGCATGTACATCGCCATTAAAATTAAAACTAGCGAGGTAATCAATAAATGGCGCGCTAAAACGACCTGTGCCTTTGAGGTAATCAAGCTCCTCGGAAGTAAACTGCAGATTTTCAAGATAGTGCAGCACTTGCTCCAGACCGGCGGCCATGAGAAAACCACGCTCGGCCGGCAAATCACGAACAAAGAATTCAAACACGGCCGTCTCGTCCATGCCCTGCTCGAAATAACCCTGTAACATCGTCAGCTGATAAAGATCAGTCAGCAAAACACTGTCGATAGAGATCATGCTTCGATTTCCAACATTTCCGACATCTCCGACAGTTCAATGAATTCAGCACCCAGCTTACGCATCTCTTTGATGGCCTGCTCGCCGTCAGCGGACTGCACATTCACGGCACGAATCGCATCATGGAGCACATAAACTTGATAGTGATGCTTGAGGGCATCCTTAACAGTATTGAGCACGCAGTAGTCGGTCGCCAAACCACCCATAAATAGCCGTTGGCTGTTGTCATTTTTCAACAGTTCATCAAACACTGTGTCCTGAAAGCCTGAATAAGCCTCTTGATCCTGGTGTATCGCTTTGGAGATAACGATTGTATGTGTGGGTAACTGCAGATTGTTCGCAAACTCTGCGCCGGGAGTATTCTGCACACAATGTGGCGGCCATATACCACCTTGCGCCTTAAACGAACAATGATCAGCAGGATGCCAATCACGAGTAACATAAATTGGCAAAGCCTTTTCATAAAACAAGGCGATATAACGATTTAACATCGGCACCACTTCATCACCCCCCGGCACCGCCAAGCAACCACCAGGCAAAAAATCATTTTGCACATCAATGATGATCAGCACATCGCCCGTCTGCAATTTATTTTTTTTGGTCATCAAGGCCAGCCTACTCTTGACCAGGCTTCCTGAACTGTTTCAGTGGGTCATTCCAATCAGCGGGCTGAGTGTCGGTTATCTCGGTACCAAAATCATCCTTTTCGCCGATATCAGTGGCACCGGACCAGTTATCTGGCGCTTCGCCCACCGCTATGTTCATTTCGTACCAGTTTTCGAGACTGACCTCTTCCACATCACCGTCAAAATGCTGGATTTCAACGACACTGTTATCATCATCGACGGCAACCACATAGAATCTTTGGCCCTTGTCCAAGTGGTAATACCAATTATCAACAATAGGATCTACTTCAGTTGGCATGACTTATACCTCCATTGAAAATTCACATGAGAACTATATTAAGTATGGGTCATAAATCAGGAGATGGGAAGTATTAACCTGGATAATTTGTAGCAATACGTTAAACATGTCAAAAGTAATAACCATTTTTTGCACCTCGTTCTACTTTCCTTTTTATCTCTATTAAATGTAGATATTTGCACCTCCATCAAATTTTGAGTTGTAAGTTTATAGAAAAATACCGAGATTTTTCTGGAATGACATTATCGCTGGAAATCCCTAAATGCCCCCACTTGTTTTCATAACGTAAACCCAGTGCCTCGGCATTTAATATGTAAAATATTTCGACTTGGCTACTAGAACCTGAAAACCTGGTAAAACCCAGGGCAGGAAAATTATTATATTTATTGTAAAGCAATTCAAATAACAATGAGTATTGATCTGCAAACTGATATAAGCTGCGGAACTTTACCATCGGCAGAAGTTTTTGATGATAGTCTCGTATATAGTGCTGGCCTTCCAGCATTGCATGGACAATCACATAACCATTTTCATCATATTCCTTATTGTCAGAGGTGACCTTTGCGACGGTGTGTGGTGTCTGTTTCCAGTCGATGAAGCCATATAGATTTCTAACTTCAAGTAATAGGTGTGTTTTACGGTTACGCTGCCACAGCAGTTGCCAATCCAGGCTCGCACCGTTGCCTTTGGGCGCATCGATCTCACGATCAAACAGAATATCTTTCGAATAAAAGTAGTCGACTTGAATATTATCATATTCATAATCATTGCTTGCTAATGGAGAAATCCTGCCCTGTAACCTTCCTACAAACAAGCGCTTGCCCTGAAGTAGACTTATGCCGAATTGCATTTTCAGATTAGTGAATAAGTGATTTTCATAAAATATGCGCAAACCTTGCATTGATGCGTGATGCACTTCGATGTCAATTTCGTAGGAGTAATTCATTTCCAGTGACTGTCTGTTGTCCGTCAACCAATAAAATCGACCACTATCGGGTGAAAAGCGCATCTCAGCGAAATCTTGACGCAAGAAGGAAATACCCCAGTGATTATATTTAACACCTATTTCCATCCAGTTATGCTGAAGGGCATGGCTGGCCTTTTGGTAGGGGGACGTCCAATTTGATTCGAAATTTTGATAGGGTTGCGAGGGTGTGTAGATGAGGCTATCGAATTTTGTATATACCTGAATTTTAGCAAATGCTAAAGCAGGCAATAGAAATGTAACCAGGATCGTCAACCAGATTTTCATTTTACGAGTGTATATCGTTTACCTGCCAAGTACAAAAAAGGCGACCGTTCAGGTCGCCTTTATTTAGCGCCTGGTTAAAGTTTAAAAAACTACACTCTCGAAACTGCCATCAATAAAGTTGACAATGAGTGTATCAGAATCGGACACTTCGCTGATGGTTCCCACTACATTGCCATTCACCACAACGGAACCTTGCAGTTCGTCACTCTCTGTATCTGGATAAATTGTCAATTGTGTAGGTGATCCACTGCTGGTATCAGTCACCAACAAGTTGAGGTCATACTCCTCTATACTGTCATCACCACTGCCACTCAGTGTCATGGTGATGTCATCATAAGCAAAGGTCACTGTGCCACTGGCTGCTTCATAACCTGTGCGGTCGATGTTTGCTGTGACGGTTGCTGTCGGCAAGTTTTCAAACACCGCTGTCATTGTCAGTTCGCCCTGAATATCACGCCAGTGCGTTTCATCTTCGTCACATTGATCGTGCCATAGCAATTTTGCCGGAATGGTACCACTGTCACCCGAAAACCCAGCAGTTGGCCAGTCGGCCAGGTATTCACCTTCACAATCAACATAGGTATACCAGTAGAAACTCCCACCGGCCCCACCGCTTTGTGATTCAAGATAGTCTGCCAAAGACGACCAGCCCGTACCAGTGGAATACTCATTTGTAGAACCCATGCCATAATCTTCTTTTACCGTGATGTTTGTGGCAACCGGATCAAAGGTGAAACTTGTGGTTCGGGATTCAGTTATAACTGTCAATACATTGCCGTCAGAGGAATAACTGTAAATCACCAGATCATTTCTTACATGCCCTTCGGGCAAAGGCTCAACAGGCACAAAGGTACTCGCATTGCTCATGGTTGCATCAAAAGAAGCTGCAAAACTTTGTTCTGAAACCGTCCTGCTAAACACCCCACTCATTGTCAAGCTGGTCGGATTGAGTTCAAAGTTATCCCAGTCAGTACCTGGAACACTGACTGCGGAAGCCTCAATATTTCCAACAAAACGCACCGGATCTGCTATGGCGTTATTGTTATCATCCATATTTCCTTGCTCAATCGTAATATCCAAGGAAAAATTCGCGTTTTTAAACGCAGGTGGCTCAGTAAGCTCATCCAGTAATTCGTGACTACCTGCCAACTGTACAGTTACTGAACTGGTGTTGCCAATGTTTAGGCTTACTTTATTTGCGACAGAAACGGTTCCATGCAACGCGGCAGTATATGTGGTACTGACCAGTTCCGGCATAGTGTAAGACATATTAATATCTGCATCGTTGATTTTGCCATCAATCGTGACGCCAGTGCCATTTACAACCACTGTACCTGTGGTTGCTGCAGTGAGGTTTGGATCAATTTCATCCAAATAATAAGACAGATTTTCTGGTACAATCAGATCACAGGCTTCATCGGTAACAATAGCAGATATGACAGATTCATATGTATCGGTTATATCATTAATCTCGTCATATTCAGTTACCGACCAGGTTTGACCAATGCTTGCAGAGCCTGCCGGTATTGTCGCGATATAACTGAAATCATTTTCAAACCAAATATACGTTTTATTGTCATTATTCAGATAATCGCCAACAGAGCTGCCACTCCTAATAACACCGTCGCAGCTAAAAACCGACGTTGCTTCATCTTCGCTGCCTGCATCAAAAGTAATCGCTTTCCCAGCAATCGAAGCTGTTGCGGGTGAGGTCAAGTGATTCGACCAAAGATACGCTATGGCTGCCACTTCTGTCGCATAACCCAAGCCATCACCGGTAGCGTCCATCGCCAGCTCACTGGCTGCTTGCGCAACGTCCATTTCATCAGCAAACAGTTGCCCTTTGTTGTCCAGTTCGCTCAATTGCGTGGCCCAGGTGCGCACTGTTTCAACAATTGCTTTAGCAGCAACCAGGTCATCGCTGCTGATAGTTATATTTGTGGTAGTCGTATCGCCTTCGTTGGCACCACTAGCTGACTCTTTTTGTGCAGTGAAGTAATTTTCAATGCCTGAGTCCAGGCTTGCATTATCCGCCACCTCGGAAGAAGACATGGTCTCCAGAGATGCATCGGTAATTTCAAGCAGAGTTATTTCATTGTCGTCTGTCGACGTGCCCTCCTGACTGCTTAGATTGTTTGTCAGTTCACCGTTGTTTTCAGTAAAATCTGTGGTCAACACGTTGAGCGCCGAAGTTACATCACCGCCAAATTCATCGCCGGCAATTTTTGCAACAGCTGCGGAGAGGTAAGCAATTTTCAACGCATTAACATCACTGACTGTCGCTGAGGTCACGGCCGAGTTATCAGTAATATCCAGGGGGTCGGATCCAAGCAAGTCATCTACATCAAACAAAGCTTCAACACGATCATTGGCGGTCTGTATACCGAGTTCGCCCAACCCATGTGTTTTTGCATAGGCAGCAGCCATATGCGTCAGTGGATTCACACTGCCTTTAACCGTGCCGCCAGAAAGCTTGGGAATGACGGCCTCCATTTGTAAATCCGAGGGCATGGGAATGGTCGCACCAAAATCTGCATCAAGAATTCCATCGTCATCAGTATCGCAACCATTGATGGCATCACACTTCATTTGCGAATTTGCATTCGCTGTAACAACAATACTCACTGATCCGGTATAATCATCGATAGTCAGCGAATATTTTCCTTTGTCATCCGTTGTACCTGTTGCGATAGCCGAACTTTCAATTACGCCGTTTGTAACCTTATAGGCATTAACAACGCCATTTATGATTATTCCTTTATTAGCTGTACCTGATACTATCGAGCGGACATTATCATCATCACCTCCGCCACTGCTACATCCCGTGAGACCCACTGCGAGTAACAAAATTGAGGGAAATAAAAGTTGTAACATTTTCATGGTAATCCTCTTTAATGACGCGAGGCTTCAATAGGAGGGGACATCCGTTTTAAAGCCGAATTAAGAGTTATCATCATCGATAAATCTCGCAGAGTAACAGACCAAATTGCTCAACTTAATAAGTTGAAATTAAGGTGCGCTCTTAGTTAAACTATAGTCCATGTCGGACTTTATGTCGACGGTAAGTTTTGTCCGATAGCAAATAGGTTCTGCTATTGTAAGCAGTGAGAAGAAGCTCTTTCGCGGCCTTTAAGCGCTAAAATTTCTTTAGTTATTACCACATCTCACGCAACACTATTGCTCTTCGCCCTTCATAAATGATTGAGTATTTAACACGATTTTATTAACACGTTCTTGTTGGCTGAGCTGTCTGGTCCTGGCGATGTGAGGGTGACAAGTAAATTGGGCAGGGATTTATTTCCACACCGGGTTCAACAGTAACAAAAGCACTTACATCTAATGCCTCTCGCTAAGGCTTTGCCACAGCGAACGGTGGAAGGCGGCAGCCAATCATCGAACTTCGATTGTGAGTAATAACAAATAACAACTCATTGCAAATGCCGCAGACAAAAAAAATAGCGCGCTAATAAGCGCGCTATTTTTTAATCTAAAAACTATCTTTTGGTATTATTTTTTTTCGCTATTGGCCAAAACATACTCAACCAACGCATCCAATGATTCACCTTGAATATTGGGGAACTTAGGCATCATCATATTACCTTCCGCAATGGATTTTTTAATGGAGGCTGGTGTAGCGTTGTCAGCTTTCAGTTGAAAAATCTTAGGCGCTGCGTCTTTATGGCATTCTACACATGCTGCTTCAAAAATCTCTGCACCACTTACACCAGATGCTGGCGTGTAATCACTCGTTTTCGAACAACCTGTTGCCACTGCAACAACAAACGCTATCAATACATAACTACTTTTCATGTCAATTTATCCAATATATCAATTTAAATTCAGTACAACGCGAATCCTAACAAGAATTGTGAACTTATCAAAGACAATTGATTAGCCAATTGATTAGAAATAAGTAGAAAAACTATTATGGCATCAAATAACAAACAAAATTATGTGAATCCTGTGAGTAATACGGGCTAGACATTATCATGTTTCAGTAAAGACCTGATCCAGGTAATCATCGATTTGCTGCAAGATGTTGTCGGGATTTTGAATAATCGTGTGGATCAGATGGAATAAAGGGTAATGCTCGACAGTAAATAATTGGTACTTTCTGACCATCGCCAGTGTATGTATGCCTTCACCACTGATGCCCTCGCGTTCACTCCTGGCGAGTTTACGTCCCAGCTCGTGATGGTGTGAATCTTCACTTGTAGCCGTGGTTATGAGATCACCGAGGCCTGCCAGGTGAAATGAACTGGCGCCCTGCCCACCCATTTGTCTGACGATTTGATCCAGTTCACGCACTGCAGCCACGGCTAGGTAACCGCGCATATTGTCGCCCAACTGAAGCTCGTCTGCCATGCCAAACACCATTGCGTATACATTTTTAAGAATAACGGACCAGCTGATGCCGATGATATCGGCGCTGTACACAACATACAGCCGAGTGCCTTTGAATAGTTTACTGACACGTTGATATGTGGCATTTTGCTGGCAGCCTAGCTGAGCAAAAGCATATCGAACCAGGCGAATTTCTTCGGAAATCATCGGGCCGTATAACAATGCGTAAGGCTGTTGTTTGGGCAATACATCAGCAAAAATCTGTGCCGCGGTTTCACCGCTTTCGTCCAGGCCCTTAGCGATGCTCAAGCAAATACAGTCCGGTGTAATCAATGGGGCGATGCGTTCAATTACTTCGCGGTGCGGATTCGCTGGCAGGCAAAAAATTACAATGTCGGCGAGTGGTGCAGCCTGATCAATATCCACCGACTGAAAACCCGCTTCTGGAAATTTTTCCCAGATGTCGAGCTGTACGCGGTCAGCCAATAAGCACTGCATTGCATGACCCATTTCACCATAACCTAGAACCAGGACGCGTGTTTGATCCGCTGCCATCCACTACTCCTTATAAATAAACCATGTTGTGAATTGATGCCTAACACTATGCCACCAGTAGATATTTTATGCTACTCTGAATTATCCGGGCTAAATAAAGGACGATGAATGAGCCAGAAAACCATTATTTTTGTACCTGGCAAGAATCCCAAGCCGCCGGCGAATCAACACCACGAACTACTATGGCGTACCTTGCTCGAAGGTGTGCGCCGCGCCAGACCTACATTATCAAACGTACTCAAACAACATGCTGATGATTTTATTCTCATCGCCTGGAATCACCTATTCTACCAAGAAGAAAAAGACATCAGCCGTGACCTGCCGTGGATCGATGCATTGATCAACAAACACGGCCCAACAGAACAGGATATCGATGAGGCTAAAGCCTGGCACCGTAAACTCGACAGAGCACTATTCACATTGGTCGATACGTTGCCATTCATTTTACGATTTTTGGCCGAACCCATCCGCATGACGGTACAGGAAACTGCGCGTTATTTCCAGAATCATGATCAGATTGCCACACAAATACGCGAGCAGTTAAAAACAGAACTCAGGTCACGTTTGGCGAATAACGAGGCCGTCATGATCATTGGACACAGCCTGGGATCGGTGATTGCCTACGATACTTTGTGGGAGTTGTCTCATCTGGAACAACTCCCGGGTAAAGTCGACTGTTTGCTGACTCTAGGCAGTCCGCTCGGCATGAACTATGTGCAACACCGCATATTAGGCAACGACCAGAAAGGCAGGAAAAAATACCCGCATAATATTCGTCACTGGATTAATCTCTCATCGGTCGGTGACATTACCGCGCTCGACCGGGTATTTCATGATGACTTTGCTGACATGTTAAAGTTCGATCTGATCGAATCCATCGAAGATCATTGTCAGGGTATCTATAATTTTTATCACAATGAAAACGGGCTCAATTGTCACCGCTCTTATGGTTACCTAGTGAATCCCGCAGTTGGCCATCTCATCGCTGACTGGTGGCAGCCGGAACAACAATTAAGTGAGCTTTGAACCATTTAATCTTAGATTAGAAAAACAATCGAAATCTAAACTCCAACTTCAATTCATTTTGTTTTTCGCCAAACTCACTGTTTTTGTCGCCATATAGCCAAATCATGCGTAAACGCGATTCTGTATTTGTGAATCCAGTGTAAACTAACTCAGGTGCAAGAGAAAAACTTTGGTCGTTAATATTAATAATGCTTGTCAAAGCTGTTGCCAGGTAAACAATATTAAAACTATCTCTTTTACTTGCGCGTAAATATAGGTAATCTCGCCCTGCATTGGGTGCGGTATAACCCGCTGATCGTGCTTTATTAGCCAGTTCAAATAATGCCGGAATATCTGCCGGGTCAACACTTGCCAAAGTATAAAATCGACTCAATTGAGATTGCTTTTGACCGGCACCATTGTGGTAATATTCAACTACCCAGGTGATTTCAGTTTCTGTTAAGTAACGAACTCCGACAAGTGATTGAATTATATTTTCTTCACTTGATTCCAGTTGATTTAGGTCACTAATACGAAAGAGAGTTTGCTGATTAATGTAGGCGATTTCACCATGAAGTTCAAAATTAGGCGTAATGTTGCGGGAGAAATCTAATCCTAAACGACCGCTACGACTACCATCGCTTAGAAACAAAAAATCAATATCGGTGTTGCGGTATAACAAATAGATTTTACCCGCAAAATTAATATCACTTTCGGATGAAAAATCGCTATTTATATCATCACTAACAGGTAAAATCACCGATTTAATAGAAAGTGTCTTAAGTTGTCCAGCAAAACTTCGAATATAATCTGCATCAGCAATGATAAAGCCTTCACGTGATAGATCCGGATCATTAGGGTCTTTAGCCCGCTCAATAAAACCCACCGGATTCCAGGCATAACCCTTTCCCCATTTTATTACCCGTTTACCAATTTCCAAATTAAGCTGATCACTCGGGTTAGCTGCGTAATAAAGTTCGTAAATGTCGGTTTGGTACTCACGTCCAAAATAGTCGTCACTGAATGTTGCATGTCCTTTAAAATTCAGGCTGGTAGAATCAAAGCGATACAAGCCTTCTAATTCAGCAGTTGCAAGAAAACGTTTGATGGCGTCTGGATTGTCATTACCCGAAAAATTTAAATTATAGAGTGCGGTATCTGAAGCGAGTTGGTTATACTCAGTGAAACCTTCTAAATAGCCACCCCATTCATATCTTTTTTTTTCGTAACTGGAAACATCGAAGCTAAACTCCTCTGCATATGCCAGAGCAGGCAAGAGCAGAAGGAAGCCTAGCCACTTTTTCATTTCCGAAGCTCACCAACTCTGGGCATATAATTTAACGTGAAGACTTCATCATTAAAGTCACGTGGTTTTATACCGTCAAATAGCATCACAGACTTATAACCTTTGTATAAAGGGCTATCGGTTTCCAGCATGGCGGGACGCACAATACCATTTCCAAAATCTTTAGTTTTACTATAATACAATGTTTTGATGAGCATGCCACTGGCAGCATATGCTTCGATTTTCGCTGGCACTTGTGTTTTTTTATTCACCCACATTTTTAGGCGGTCATACGATACGCTTCTGTTTTTCGCTTTGAGGTCGAGAACAAGCTGATCATTTTCTTCACTGACTTTTTCAGCATCGTATTCTGTACTGTAATCCAATCGCAACAAATCAGAGTTATTAAAGACGCCACCGACAACCGATTGTAAACTGGTGATGCGTATTGGCTTGCCTACATTGGGGATATATAGCCACATGTTTTCACCCTGGCGCAGACTGCTTCGACCTTTTTCACTCGGCGGATCAAGAAACAAAGCGACAACATCATTTTTACCTTTTTTTACAGTATATAAAACAAATTCCTTACGGTCACCGTCCGGCTCAATATTAATCAGCTTACGGTACATTTCATAAGATTCTGGCTGCAAGCGTCTATCAATATCAAAAAGTAGGGCATTGCCATCAACAGCCCAAACATCACTAAAAAGTAAAATAGAAAGTAATAACAAGTATTTAACCATTTTTTATTTCCCTATACGTGTCGTAAAGCAGTAATTGGATCCATACGCGAGGCTTTCCAGGCAGGTTGTAAACTTGCCAATACTGCGACGACGATTACCATAATGGATGCGATAAAAATATCTTTGATTGCTAATTCAGGGTAAAGCACCAAACCGGACTGTCGTCCGAATGAAAAGCTAAACTCTGCCTGTTGTAGAAAGAAAACGATGGCAACACTGATGAGTGAGCCAATGAGTGCACCAAATATTCCGAGTAAAAGACCTTCCGTAATAAAAAGTTTTAAGATAGTGCCGGGTTGGGTTCCCATGGCAGATATGGTGCCTATTTCTCGGATGCGTTCATAAACTGCCATGATCATCACGTTCATGACACTGATGAGGACAATGGAAACCAGCATAATTTTAATAAACAATGTCATCATGTCGATCATATTGGCGATATTCGCAAAAGGAGATAGCTTGTCCCATCCATGCACTTCAAGCACAGCTTTACCTTGTTGGTTTTTTAATTGCGCCATGTTTGAGTCAAACTCTTTAATCACTTGATTAAGTGACGCTGGGTCTTTAAGTCGCACGGCAATTTCACTAATTTCGTCGTTTTCCATACGTAAAAGTTCACGAGCATCATCAATATGCATATAACCATCACGGCCACCGGGGCCGGATATTCCTTCAAGCACACCTTGAACAACAAAGTTAATTCCATTAACAGAACCATCTTTATTGGTGGCAACCAGTACAACTGAATCGCCGGGATTTACTTTTAAGCCTTTCGCGATCAACTCAGGAATCAGGATTGTCCCTCGTTCAAACAGTTTTTCCTTATTGCCAGCAATAATCCGTTTGGGGAGTTCAGGGCAGGCTTCAACTTCTTTTTCTGGGTCAACGCCGTTTAAGCGAATATTAGTTGTCTCGGCGAAATTACTGAACATGGCACCAAGCTTGACACGTGGCGACCAAGCTTCAATGTCTTTGCGCTCGCTTAACATGGTCTCGACCTTGTCTACCATGTGCGGCTTCATATTCATGGTCAGTGGCAAACTGTCGATGGATGAAACATAACCTTTTTGGTGAATCTGAAAATGACCGAGCATGGAGTCAGTAATTTGGCCAACCATCATCGCCTTAAACGAACCGGATGTGCTAATAAATAGCAGCATTGCTGTTACGCCAATGGTAATCAGCAAGGTTGTTAATAGTGTTCGGCGCTGATAACGCAGTAAATTGCGGGCAGCGATTTTTAGAATTTTATTCATGATTGCCACTCCCTGATTGCTTGCTGAGCGTACCATCTTCAAGGGTATAAATGATTTCTGCCGCGTCCATAATTTTTGGATCGTGGGTGGAAAAGATGAATGTCGACTGATAATCATCCCGCATCTTTTTCATCAAGTCGATAATGCGATAAGCGGTATCATGATCTAGATTTGCGGTAGGTTCATCTGCAAGAATTAATTTAGCGTGCGTTGCCAAGGCACGCGCAACGGCAACACGCTGCTTTTGCCCGCCAGATAATTGATGAGGGTATTTTTTTGCTTGAGCACTAATATCAACTTGCTCAAGGAGTTCCTTGATGCGTTGCTGACGCTTTGCCGCCGTCCAGTCCTGAACCATAAGCAGAGGATATTCGATATTTTCTTCCACGGTTAGTACTGGAATGAGATTAAAGTCCTGAAAAATAAATCCAATATTTTCACCACGAAAACGTGCTGCTGATTTCCGATCAAGATCTTTAATATTGGTGCCCACGACTTCCAGTGTTCCCGAGCTGGGATGATCCAGACAACCAATCATGTTTAAAAGGGTGCTTTTACCGCTACCAGACGGGCCAACAAATGAAACAAATGAGGCAGGTTCTATTGCAAAGTCAACATTTTTAATCGCCTGAACTTCGACGTCTCCAGCACAATAAGATTTACTAATATTTTTGGCAAGCACCAAGTTCATCTAATCCACCTCCCCGTTTCTGCCAACGCTCAGTTCCAACTTAGCTTTCATTGTTTATTGGCTATACGCAAAAAAACAGTTTATTAACTAAGGATATTACTAGAATAGATACGTTGTGAATTGTGTAGAACCTTATAACAATAAGTATATTATAATATACTAAAATTTCAACTTATTCGTGCAACATCTTTTTGCTTTCAGCAAATATACCCACTAATAACTCAAGTTTCGGAGTTCAAACTATTCCCCGTAATCAGCGCTCGTAGTGGCAAGGCCTTATAGAGAGTGTTGGCAGCATGGATGCTGCCTTCAAGCCACAGGGATGTATCACGGCGTCTCTCGGTAAGGTTTTGCCACTACGAGTGCTGGAAGGTGGCACTTTTGTGACTTTGAACGCCGAAACTTGAGTAACTAAAGTTTATCTGAGTGAAACATATTCATGCTTGTTTCCTGTTGATGTTTATTGTGGGTCTTACAATAATTTCGTGCAACAAGCACCAAAGAAAGTCCTTGTTGCACTTCACACCAATAATAATAGGAACAATAATCATTGCCTTTCTTTGTCGACTCGGGATAAATCAACCGGCTGTTTTCATTGACGTGCAGTATTAAAACTATGACACTCAGCGCAGTTAAAGCCTTTGTCACCCACATGCTTTTCATGTACCTCGTAGAAAAACTCTCCCGGCTCCCATTCATCTGACTCGTTTTTATGACAACTCGTACAGAGTGGTGCACCGTTACGTGTGCTTTTGGGTGTATACCCTAATGCGGAAAAATTAATGCGACCCCCATTTTGATGGCAAGCCGAACAGCGTAGCGCATCATCTTTTGGAGCGACTTCGTGGAAGATTCCCATATACCGTTCGGTTGGCACAAATTCGTAACCACTCGCCAACGGCCAACCCACCAGCTCAGCACCCAATTTTATCGCCGCAGCAACATCACCGGTTTGGAATAGGAGCCCCATTTTTAGTGGCACTATGTAGTTTGTGTCACGATCTCGTGGCTGTACAGCTTTATGATGTTTAAAGGCGAACAGTTTGGCATTAGGATCACTAACATCGCCCACTGGTTCAGACATCACGATACGTCCACTATCGCCTGGTATCGCAGGAGTGGCAAATTCGTAGAAGCGAGAAAAGCCATTAAAAAAACGGTACTCGGGAACTACGTTAGCTTCACGAATGTTATGCGGCTCATACAGTTGGGTACTTTCGACAACTTCCGCGGGCTTGCTAAAATCGCGAATCATATCTGTCGATGCGATTCGAGCATAAGCGGGTATGTGACAAACTGTGCAGTCAACTCGAGCAGTATGTTTATCGAGTTCGTTTCTGTCGTGAGGTCGCTCATCATGACAATTTGTGCAACGAACCGGCACATCGAGATCAGTGGCCTGTAGATCAGTACCGCGACCGGCGATGCGGTGATTTTCGCTTTTATGACAGCTTAAGCAATGCAAACCGGCACCACCATTTTCTTTTGATGCCAGATGCACATCAAACCATTTAGGAGCATCACGGTGAGCCTCTTCAATGTCACCGCGTTTATTGTTACAGCCACCACCGGCATAGGCATGACAATTAATACAGGTTCCTTTGTCGGGTATCCGTTGAATGTTGGTGATAGCCTCAATGAGACTCACTTGCATTTTTTCAGGCGCTGGCACAAAAAGAAACTGACCATCCACTTTTTCAACCTTGCGTTTATAGGTACTGGAATGGCAGACCAGGCAATCGATATTTTCCAGTTGGGCTACAGTTTGTTCAGGTGCTGGTTTTAACCCCCGACCGACGTGGCATACGGAGCAACCACCATCAACGGTTTCGCCTTTGAGATTGGTTAGTTGTCCAATAAAATCAATGTCTGGGAAACCACAGAAATCATTGATGCTGCCCATTTTTCCACCCCGATCCAGATTTACAGCATAGGGCGCCGGGCCGTTCCACTGGTAGTGTTGTGATGCATGCACATGCCGAGTTGTTTCGAGATGGCATTGATTGCAGGTCTTACTGCCTTCATAGTTGCTAAAAAAACCTGCATGAGAAATAGTAATAGGATCATCACTAGGGGGATTATTGTTTGCTTCGTTGTCACAATCACTGGGCGCATGCTTTACTTTGCGTTCACTGACCTTGTCACCGGCTTGAGCCATTACTTGACAAGGTACATTATCAGCGACAAGCAGTTCTAGCTCCCATTCACGATCGTGTTCGACAATAGCGCTACCGAGTAAAGCCCCTGATCGAGCACTGCGCACCACAATCTTTGTTCCTGCGGAATTGTGGATACCTTAGATTTTGAGTTGAGAATCATCAACTTCCCATTCAGCGTCAGTTATTGCAAACCTTTTTCTATCTCGGTCATCATCATCAGCCAGGACGCTATGGGAAAGTGTAAGAAAAAACACAAAAAACACCATAGCCCAACAACCATGACTCTTAAAATAGGTCCCTTCTTTTTGCGCGCTCATAAGCAACTCCTTTGCTTTAATAGAGTGGTATTTACCTCATTGTAATTGAATTTTATAAACTTCCTCAAACCTAAGCTGTTTAAGTTTTAAGTATAGTCCATAATAAAAAAGTTTTAAAGATTAGATTAATATGAGTAAATAATTCACAGTAGTTCCAGGTTACCCCGGGATAGTTAGATCGGCAATCAGCGGTAGATGATCAGAAGCCGTGCGTGCCAGCACCGTATTTGGCACCTCGATATCTCTAACATCGATGCTGGCATCGATAAACACATGATCGATACGGGCAATGGGGTAACGGCCGATAAATGTTTTTTTCGGTCGGTGGCTCTCTAACTCGATTTGCGCATCGTTAAGACGATCCAATAATTTTCGGCACACCGAAGACGCAGGTGAGGCATTGAAGTCGCCACATAAAATCACTGGCCCAGTGCAATCAGGATGAGACAACCATCTTTCACTCAATAAAGCACTCACTTGTGCCCGGCGTTCAGCGGGCCATAAGCCGAGATGGGTGTTAATAACCTGGATCGCTATGCCGTCCACATCGATGGCCGTCCACAATGCGCCCCTAGGTTCAAGACCGGGCTTGCCTGGCAAGCCCGGT
>CALZHW010000085.1 GCA_945787125.1 uncultured Ectothiorhodospiraceae bacterium | reverse complement strand
CAGTTGTTACCGGTCGTATTGAGCGCGGAATTGTTAAAGTCGGTGAAGAAGTTGAAATCGTCGGTATCAAAGATACGATGAAATCGATCGTGACCGGTGTGGAAATGTTCCGTAAATTGCTGGACGAAGGTCGCGCCGGTGATAATGTCGGGGTTTTATTGCGTGGCACGAAACGCGAAGAAGTTGATCGTGGTCAAGTATTGGCGCATCCTGGCACCATTACTCCGCACACGTACTTTGAAGCAGAAGTTTATGTGTTGAGTAAAGATGAAGGTGGTCGTCATACGCCATTTTTCAAAGGATATCGTCCTCAGTTTTATTTCCGGACGACGGATGTAACGGGTGCTTGCGAGTTACCTGAAGGTGTTGAAATGGTAATGCCGGGTGATAACGTAAATATGAAAGTCAGACTGATAGCGCCTATTGCGATGGAAGAAGGCTTACGCTTTGCGATCCGCGAAGGTGGACGTACCGTTGGTGCGGGTGTTGTCGCGAAAATTTTCGAGTAATAAGTATAAGTCATAGTTGTATCTAAGAGTATCTATCCAAAATCTGATATCTAGGATAGATATTTTGCCTTTTTGTAGCCTGAAGCGTATTGGATTCAGGTTGAAGGCTCTTTTTAAAAGTGTTAGGCCAGTAGCTCAATTGGCAGAGCGGCGGTCTCCAAAACCGCAGGTTGGGGGTTCGATTCCCTCCTGGCCTGCCATTAAATAAACGACATGAGCGTGTAATAAAATGGCAGACCGAATTAAATTAATTATAGCGCTGCTGATCGTAGCAGCGGGAATTGCAGGCTTTTACGTCTACGCCGAAGTATCGCTGCTGTTTCGTGTGCTCGGTCTATTGGTGTTGATTCTATTTGCAGTTGGAATTGGCATGACGACCGCGGTGGGTAAAACATCGTGGAAATTCTTGCAGGATGCACGGACAGAAGTGCGCAAAGTTGTCTGGCCCACACGTAAGGAAACATCGCAAACAACGCTGCTCATTATGATGAGTGTGATTGTTGTTGGTATATTGCTTTGGGGTCTAGATTCATTGCTGCTTTGGGCGGTGGAAAATTTAACTGGTCAAGGGAGTTAGACTCGATGGCATTGCGTTGGTATGTGGTTCATGCTTATTCAGGCTTTGAAAATCAAGTCAAAAAGTCGCTTGAAGAGCGCATTAGGCATAGTTCTTTCGCAGAGCAATTTGGCCAGATACTGGTGCCGACTGAAGAAGTTGTTGAGATGCGCGAAGGGCAAAAGCGTAAAAGTGACCGTAAATTTTTCCCCGGTTACGTGCTTGTGCAAATGGAAATGAATGATGATACCTGGCATCTGGTGAAAGAAGTGCCTCGGGTGATGGGTTTTATTGGCGGCACGAGTGATAACCCGGCGCCGATTACCGACAAAGAAGCCAGCGCAATATTGCTCCGGGTAGAAGAAGGCGTTGACAAACCCAAACCTAAAACGCTGTTTGAGCCAGGCGAAGTTATACGTATTAATGATGGCCCATTTAATGATTTTAATGGGGTTGTTGAGGAGGTGGACTACGAGAAGAGTCGCCTGCGAGTTTCTGTGTTAATCTTTGGACGATCGACTCCGGTAGAGCTGGAGTTTGGTCAAGTCGAAAAGGGTTAATTTCATATAAACCGGGGAGTTAGCAGCTAGTTTGCTAACGCTAGCGGGTCTCCTTGATGAGGCCTCGGTACCCAAATTAGGAGCAATATCATGGCTAAAAAAGTCGATGCTTATATCAAGCTGCAAGTAAAAGCTGGTCAGGCAAACCCAAGTCCACCTGTGGGTCCAGCCCTGGGTCAGCATGGCGTCAATATCATGGAGTTCTGCAAGGCATTTAATGCGCAGACGCAAAGTTTAGAGGCTGGTTTGCCTATTCCAGTGGTAATCACTGTTTACAGTGACCGTAGTTTTACCTTTATTACCAAAACCCCTCCAGCATCTGTTTTATTGTTAAAGCAAATCGGTCTAAAGAGTGGCAGTGCTGCGCCAGGTCGCGATGTAGCGGGTACCGTTACACGTGAGCATTTGCTAGCTGTTGCCTTAGTGAAAATGCCAGACTTGACGGCTGCTGATGAAGACGCAGCCATTCGTACCATTGCTGGCAGCGCGCGCAGCATGGGCTTGAATGTAGAGGGGTTGTAATTATGGCTAAGTTATCGAAACGTCAAAAACTAATTAGTGAAAAATGTCAGCCGGGTAAAATTTTGCCAGTGGACGCAGCATTTGATTTATTGAAAGTTTTACCCGCCGTAAAATTTAAAGAGTCAATTGATGTCAGTATTAACTTGGGTGTAGACCCGCGTAAGTCGGACCAAGTAGTACGTGGTTCTACCGTATTACCCAATGGGACGGGCAAAACAGTTCGGGTCGCCGTATTTGCGCAGGGTGCAAATGCTGATGCAGCAACCGCAGCCGGCGCTGATATTGTTGGCATGGATGACTTGGCAGCAGAAGTAAAAAAAGGCAACATGGATTTTGATGTTGTTATCGCCTCCCCAGACGCGATGCGCGTTGTTGGTCAGTTGGGTCAAATTTTAGGTCCGCGCGGATTGATGCCTAATCCTAAAGTCGGTACAGTGACCCCTGATGTAGCAACTGCAGTTAAAAACGCAAAATCCGGACAAGTCCGTTATCGTACCGATAAGGCAGGTATTATCCACTGCTCATTAGGTAAAGTTGACTTTGCAACGGATGCGTTGAAAGAAAACCTTAGTGCGCTGCTTGGTGATTTGAGAAAAGCCAAACCTACTACAGCGAAAGGTATTTATTTCAAAAAAATCACTATTTCGACAACCATGGGGCCAGGTGTGCCTGTCGAAATATCATCGATTGACAGTTAAGTTAACTTAACTTAACCCAAGTATAGATAGAACTTATTAAAAGACTTTGGGCCGGGCTGTTTTTGCCTCGTTAAACAGGCAAAGAAAGCTAGGCCGTCAAAGACCGTAGGTGCAAATGCTTAATGGTTAAGTCAGGCTTACTGAGCTGATAAATCTAGCCTACGCAGGCGGTGATTCCCGATCAGATTTTATTGTGGGTAGCCGTGTTGGTGGCGTGAATTTCACGCTTTTTTTGAGTATCTCAAGGATACCCTGGAGGTTTGCTCATGAGTTTAACTCTTGAAGATAAGAAAGCAATAGTCCTGGAAGTAGCGAAAGTTGCTTCGGGCGCACTGTCTGCAGTGGCTGCTGAATATCGCGGGTTAACAGTTGACGAGATGACCGATTTGCGTCGTGAAGCGCGCAATAGCGGTGTTT
This sequence comes from uncultured Ectothiorhodospiraceae bacterium, assembly GCA_945787125.1. GTDB lineage: Bacteria > Pseudomonadota > Gammaproteobacteria > S012-40 > S012-40 > CALZHW01. The sequence goes on along the minus strand of CALZHW010000085.1, from coordinate 13,275 downwards.
ACTTGCGTGTTGTTAAAAATACGTTAGCCAAACGCGCTATTGAAGGAACGGATTATGAGTGCATGAAGGACAGTTTGACCGGTCCTTTGATTCTTGCATTCTCGCAAGACGATCCTGGCGGCGCAGCGCGTGTCATCGATAACTTCACCAAAAATCACAACAAACTGATAGTCAGAGTTGTTTCGATTGGTGGAAAACTGTTAGGCCCTGCGGATATTAAAGCCGTGGCAAGTTTGCCAACTAAAGATGAAGCGATTGCTCAATTAATGTCAGTCATGTTAGCGCCTGTTGGCAAGTTAGCCCGCACGCTGAACGAAGTGCCAGGTAAGCTGGTACGGACTGTGGCTGCAATTAAAGATCAAAAAGAAGCGGGTTAAATCCGTCGCTCATTGATTTTTAGTTTACCGATTTTATACAGATTATTAGGAGAATATCATGGCCGCTACTAAAGACGATATTTTAGACGCGATATCGAATATGTCAGTAATGGAAGTTGTAGATCTTATTTCTGCAATGGAAGAAAAATTTGGCGTAACTGCTGCTGCCGCTACTGTTGCAGTTGCTGCTGCAGGCGGAGAAGCTGCCGTTGTTGAAGAGAAAACTGACTTTGATGTTATCATGACCAGTTTTGGCAGTAACAAGGTTGCAGTTATCAAAGCTGTTCGCGGTATTACAGGTCTAGGCCTTAAAGAAGCGAAAGCATTGGTTGAAAGTGCGCCTGCACCGGTTAAAGAAGCTGCATCTAAAGATGAAGCGGAAGATCTTAAGAAGCAGCTTGAAGAAGCTGGAGCAAGTATCGAGCTTAAATAACTTCGCTAATAATTTGTTTAGTGTAGTTATTTTTACTATTATACCTGATTTGGCTGGCAGCTTTTGCTGTCGGCCTATTCTTGTTTGAAGAAAAATCAATCACCAGCTTTCGATGTTGGTGGTGATACCGTCAAATTAGCATGTGTTGTTAGCGCATGTAATTGGTATTGGAAACTTTTTAGGAACGTGTATAAAATAAATTGGAGATCTGACGCTCATATTTAGTTTGTATTGGCACGATCTAAAATCACAAAAGTGCAGGAATAGTTGTTCTATTTCGAGCTTTTTTGATTTTAGATCGTGCCAAGACGGGCTGAAGATGAGATGTAAGATGCCTAATTTATTTCATACACGTTCCTTAATACACGGCGACGAGGCACTTAATAGATGGCGTACTCATTTACCGAAAAAAAACGTATCCGCAAGGATTTTGGTAAACAACCTGATGTCCTAGAAATCCCCTACTTACTATCAATCCAGTTGGATTCTTATCGTGAGTTCCTGCAGCGGGATGCAGCAAACCCTGAAGAACGCTTAGATAAAGGTTTACATGGCGCATTCAAATCAGTTTTCCCAATTGTCAGCTACACTGGTAGTGCGGCACTTGAATATGTTAAATATCGACTCGGTACGCCAGTTTTTGATGTAAAAGAATGTCAATTGCGCGGTTTAACGTACGCAGCACCACTGCGAGTCAAATTGCGTCTGGTTATCTATGATAAAGATGCAGGGCCAGATAGCAAATCTGTCAAAGACATAAAAGAACAGGAAGTCTATATGGGAGAAATCCCATTAATGACTAATAATGGCACCTTTGTCATTAATGGCACTGAGCGGGTAATTGTGTCTCAGCTTCACCGTTCTCCGGGTGTGTTTTTTGATCATGACCGCGGTAAAACCCATTCTTCAGGAAAACTCTTATATTCTGCGCGCATTATTCCTTACCGTGGTTCTTGGTTGGACTTTGAGTTTGATGCCAAGGATAACGTGTATGTACGTATCGATCGTCGACGCAAATTGGCAGCGAGTATATTATTGCGTGCACTCGGTTATGAAACCGAGCAAATTCTCGAAATGTTTTTTGACACGGATTCTATCTCCAATGATGGAGAAAACTGGCATGTTGCGTTAGAACCACAGCGTTTACGTGGTCAAACGCTGACGTTTGATTTGGTGGATAAAAAAGCAAATGTGATCGTTGAAGCGAACAAGCGTATTACCGCGCGTCACATTACCGCGATGGAAAAAGCTAAACTTTCCGAAATTCAGGTGCCTAGTGAATTTTTGTTGGGTAAGGCCTTATTTAAAAATATTATTGATCTTGAATCGGGTGAAGTCATTGCCAATGCGAATGACGAAATTACCGAAGAATTATTGGAAAAGCTGCTTGAGGCAGGTGTCACTGATTTCGACACACTTTACACCAATGATCTGGATCATGGACCCTATATGTCCGAAACTCTGCGGGTTGATCCGACCAGTACAGAGCAAGAAGCGCAGGTCGAAATTTACCGCATGATGCGTCCGGGTGAGCCGCCGACCAAGGAAGCCGCGCAGAGTTTGCTGCAAAATTTATTTTTCAGCAGTGATCGCTATGACTTGTCAGCGGTGGGCCGGATGAAATTCAACCGACGTATTGGTCGCGATGAGATCCTTGGTGAAGGTACTCTGTCTAACGACGATATTGTTGCGGTATTAAAAACTTTAATCAATATTCGTGATGGTAAAGGCATTGTCGATGATATTGATCATCTCGGCAACCGACGCATTCGTAGTGTTGGTGAAATGGCCGAAAATCAATTCCGTGTTGGTTTAGTGCGGGTTGAACGTGCCGTTAAAGAGCGCTTGAGTCTGGCGGAATCCGAAGGTTTGATGCCGCAAGAGTTGATCAATGCCAAACCCGTTTCTGCGGCTGTGAAAGAGTTTTTTGGTTCCAGTCAATTATCACAGTTTATGGATCAAAATAATCCATTGTCTGAGATAACCCATAAACGCCGTATTTCTGCATTAGGTCCCGGTGGTTTAACCCGTGAACGCGCTGGTTTTGAAGTGCGAGACGTGCATCCAACACACTATGGCCGGGTTTGTCCCATCGAGACACCTGAGGGCCCCAACATCGGCCTGATTAATTCACTGTCAGTATTTGCTCGCACGAATGATTATGGTTTTCTCGAAACGCCTTATCGCAGAGTAGTCGATGGCGTAGCGACGGAAGAGATTGATTATTTGTCTGCGATTGAAGAAGGCAATTTCATCATCGCTCAGGCAAGCGCTGGCATGGATGAGAATAATCAGTTGACTGATGAATTGGTTTCCTGTCGTCGTGAAGGCGAGTTTATGCTTTCAACGCCAGACCGGGTTAATTATATGGATGTTTCGCCTAAGCAGATTCTGTCAGTGGCCGCCTCTTTAATTCCTTTTCTGGAGCATGATGATGCCAACCGTGCCTTGATGGGCTCGAACATGCAGCGTCAAGCGGTTCCAACCTTGCGTGCTGATACGCCCATGGTTGGTACCGGTATCGAGAAAACGGTAGCGATTGATTCTGGCGTAACCGTGGTTGCTGAGCGTGGTGGTATCGTCGATTCCGTTGATGCGGCGCGCATAGTGGTGCGGGTAAATGATGAAGAGACAGTGGCCGGTGAGGCCGGGGTAGATATTTACAATCTGACGAAATACTCCCGTTCAAATCAAAATACCTGTATCAATCAGCGGCCATTGGTCAAGCCGGGAGATTCAATTTCCCGTGGCGATGTAATGGCCGATGGACCGTCAACCAGCTTAGGTGAATTGGCATTAGGGCAAAACATGCTGGTCGCCTTTATGCCTTGGAACGGATATAACTTCGAAGATTCCATTTTGATTTCTGAGCGTTTAGTGAAAGAAGATCGTTTCACCACTATTCATATTGAAGAAATGACCTGTGTGGCGCGTGATACGAAGTTAGGGCCTGAAGAAGTTACCGGAGATATCCCTAATGTCGGCGAATCTGCACTTTCAAAACTGGATGAGTCCGGCATCGTTTATATTGGTGCAGAAGTTAAAGCGGGTGATATTCTGGTGGGTAAAGTAACGCCGAAAGGTGAGACCCAGTTAACGCCGGAAGAAAAACTACTCCGTGCCATTTTTGGTGAAAAAGCGCTGGATGTAAAGGATACGTCATTACGTGTTCCATCCGGTATGAATGGCACCGTCATTGGTGTGCAAGTTTTTACCCGTGATGGCATTGAAAAAGATGCGCGTGCTAAAGATATTGAAACAGCTGAGTTGGAGCGATACCGCCAGGACTTGAAAGATCAATACCGGATTCTTGAAGACGATACCTTTGCGCGTTTAGAGAGAGCATTGCTCGGGCAAAAAGCCGCCGGAGGTCCGCAGGGATTGAAGTCGGGTGAGGATATTACAGCGAGCTATCTTGCCGGAATCGAACGCAGTAAGTGGTTTGAAATTCGAGTCAAAGAGGATGCTGGCAACGAAGCTATAGAAAAAGCCACCGAACAACTCAAACAGTCTCGCGCTAAATTCGACGAGATGTTTGAAGAGAAGCGCCTCAAAATTACCTCAGGTGATGATTTGGCGCCCGGTGTCTTGAAAATGGTGAAGGTTCATATGGCTGTTAAGCGCCGTATTCAGCCGGGTGACAAAATGGCCGGTCGTCACGGTAACAAAGGGGTAATCTCCATGATCGTGCCGGTGGAAGACATGCCTTATACCGAAGATGGTACTCCGGTTGATGTTTGTTTGAACCCACTGGGTGTACCTTCGCGGATGAATGTCGGTCAGGTATTGGAAACCCATTTAGGCTGGGCGGCTAAGGGGCTTGGGGTCAAAATTGGAAAAATGCTTGACGCGCAAAAGCAAATTAGCGAAGTCAGAACGTTTCTTGATGAGATTTATGCCAATGGCAACAATGAGCCATTGGACGATCTGTCTGATACCGAAGTCGCTGAGCTCGCCAAAAATTTGCGTAACGGTGTACCGATGGCAACCCCAGTTTTCAGTGGCGCCACTGAAACTGAAGTGAAGGAAATGCTGGCGTTGGCTGATTTACCCACGTCAGGCCAAACCTATTTGATTGATGGCCGTACCGGCGACAAGTTTGATCGGCCCGTTACTGTGGGTTACATGTATATGCTTAAATTGAATCACCTGGTTGATGACAAAATGCATGCACGTTCCACCGGTCCTTATAGCCTGGTTACTCAGCAGCCATTGGGCGGTAAAGCGCAATTTGGTGGTCAGCGTTTTGGTGAAATGGAGGTCTGGGCACTAGAAGCCTACGGTGCGGCTTACACACTTCAGGAAATGCTTACGGTTAAGTCAGATGATGTTAATGGTCGCACCAAGATGTATAAAAACATCGTTGATGGCGATCACACGATGGACGCCGGAATGCCTGAGTCCTTCAACGTATTGTTGAAAGAGATTCGTTCACTGGGTATCGATATAGAGCTGGAAAACAAGTAGGGAGCGGGTGCTGCGTGATAACTTCCTGATTTGGTGCTCAGATTTAGTTTGTATTTGTCCGCTCTGATTGAGCGAAAGTGCATCAATAGTTGATCTATTGCTAGTATTTGTAAATGAAAGCAGACAAAGAAGGGCTGAAGCTGGGATGCTATATTGAGAAATTGCGCGCCCGTTTCTGATAGATAAACGGTAACTGTTGTAGATTGTCTTCCTCGATAAGGAGAAAAGGCGTTGAAAGATTTATTAAGATTATTGAAGCAAGGGCAAGCCGAAGATTTTAACGGCATACGCATTGGTTTAGCGTCGCCTGAAAAAATTCGTTCTTGGTCTTATGGCGAAGTAAAAAAGCCAGAGACCATCAACTATCGGACGTTTAAGCCCGAACGTGATGGGTTGTTTTGCGCAAAAATATTTGGCCCGATAAAAGATTATGAATGCTTGTGCGGTAAGTACAAACGCTTGAAGCATCGTGGCGTCATTTGTGAAAAATGTGGCGTTGAAGTGACCCTGGCTAGGGTGCGTCGTGAGCGCATGGGCCATATTGAATTGGCTAGCCCGGTTGCGCACATCTGGTTTTTAAAGTCTTTGCCATCACGCATGGGTTTGATGCTGGATATGACTCTGCGTGATATTGAGCGCATCCTTTATTTCGAAGGTTTCGTCGTAATCGACCCGGGCATGACTGATCTTGAGCGCGGTCAATTGTTAACGGATGATACCTATCTGGAAGCCATAGAGCAGTGGGGTGATGAGTTTGACGCCCGTATGGGTGCGGAGGCTGTGTATCAACTTCTCCGTACGCTGGATATGAATGCCGAGGTTGTGCAAATCCGTGAAGATATCGCTGCCACGAATTCAGAGACAAAATTAAAGAAACTCACTAAGCGCATCAAGTTGATTGAAGCTTTGCTGGATTCTGGTAACAAGGCGGAATGGATGGTATTAACCGTGCTGCCTGTTTTACCGCCTGAGCTTCGCCCATTAGTGCCGCTGGATGGCGGACGTTTCGCTACTTCCGACTTGAATGATTTATATCGCCGGGTAATAAACCGTAATAATCGTCTGAAGCGTTTATTGGATTTGAATGCGCCAGACATTATTGTGCGCAACGAAAAGCGAATGCTGCAAGAAGCGGTAGATGCCTTGTTGGATAACGGCCGTCGCGGTCGCGCCATTACTGGCACCAACAAGCGTCCGTTGAAATCCCTGGCAGATATGATCAAGGGTAAACAAGGTCGTTTTCGTCAGAATCTTCTCGGCAAGCGGGTTGATTACTCCGGTCGTTCTGTCATCGTGGTTGGCCCCACGTTGCGTTTGCATCAGTGTGGACTGCCAAAGAAAATGGCGCTTGAGCTGTTTAAACCGTTTATCTTCAGCAAATTAGAGCGTCGCGGCCTGGCGACGACTATCAAAGCCGCCAAGAAAATGGTTGAGCGCGAAGGGGCGGAAGTCTGGGACGTTTTGGAAGAGGTGATCCGTGAGCATCCGGTATTGCTAAATCGTGCGCCGACCTTGCATCGCCTGGGTATTCAAGCGTTCGAACCGGTACTGATTGAAGGTAAAGCGATTCAACTGCATCCGCTAGTTTGTGCCGCCTATAACGCTGACTTTGACGGTGACCAGATGGCTGTCCATGTGCCCTTGTCACTGGAAGCGCAATTGGAAGCACGAACGTTGATGATGTCGACTAACAATGTGCTTTCACCGGCCAATGGTCAGCCTATTATCGTACCTTCGCAAGACGTGGTTTTGGGGCTTTATTATTTGAGTCGTGAATCTGTTAATGCTAAGGGTGAAGGTAGTGTTTTTTCCAATGTGAAAGAAGTCCATCGCGCCTATGAGTCAGGCTGTGTGGATTTGCACGCCAAAGTAAAAGTGCGTATCACGGATCCGGTGAAAAACGAAAATGGTGAGGTAGAATTCAAAAAGGTTATCATTGATACCACGGTTGGCCGTAGTTTGTTATCTGAAATCATTCCTGCTGAACTCGCATTTGATTCAGTTAACCGGAATATGACTAAAAAGGCAATTTCTGGATTGATCGACGCGTGTTACCGTCAACTTGGATTGAAGGCGACCGTCATATTTGCAGACAAGCTCATGTATACCGGTTTTTACTATGCGACAAGATCTGGCGTTTCCTTTGGGGTTGACGATATGGTAATTCCGATTCAGAAGTATGACATTCTGGCCGTCGCTGAAAAAGAAGTGAAAGAAATAGAAAATCAATACACCTCGGGATTGGTAACCAACGGTGAGCGCTACAATAAAGTCGTCGATATTTGGTCGCACACCAATGACCAGGTGGCCAAAGCGATGATGGATCGCCTCGGTAGTGAATCAGTAAAAGATAAAGACGGTAACGAAGTTAAACAGATCTCATCCAACTCCATCTTCATGATGGCTGATTCCGGTGCGCGGGGTAGTGCGGCACAGATTCGTCAGTTAGCAGGAATGCGGGGTTTGATGGCGAAACCGGATGGTTCGATTATCGAAATGCCAATCACTGCCAACTTCCGTGAAGGTCTTGATGTATCGCAGTACTTTATTTCCACCCATGGTGCACGAAAAGGCCTGGCGGATACTGCGTTGAAAACGGCTAACTCCGGTTACTTGACTCGTCGTTTGGTCGATGTGGCGCAAGATCTGGTCGTGACTGAAGAAGATTGCGGTACCACGCATGGCTTGATTATGGAGCCGCACATTGAAGGCGGTGATGTTGTAGAGCCCTTGAGTGAGCGAGTATTGGGTCGTGTTGTGGTTGATGATGTCTTGGCGCCAGCGACCAATGAAATCGTTGTCGAAGCGGGAACATTGCTCGATGAGTACTGGGTCGATATTATGGAAAAAGCCAGTGTCGATCAAATCGTTGTTCGTTCTCCGATTACCTGTGAGACACGATTTGGTATTTGCGGTAAGTGTTATGGTCGTGATTTAGCCCGTGGTCATCAAGTGAATATTGGTGAGGCGATCGGTGTTGTCGCGGCACAGTCTATCGGCGAGCCTGGTACACAGTTGACCATGCGTACCTTCCATATTGGTGGCGCGGCATCCCGATCTGCTGCGGTTAGCAATGTCGAAGTTAAATCAAAAGGTTCGTTACGTTTACACAACGTTAAAACCGTCACACATGCCAAGGGTTATCTGGTGGCGGTATCGCGTTCGGGTGAAATCGGTGTGGTGGATGAAAATGGTCGCGAACGTGAGCGTTACAAAATTCCTTACGGTTCGATATTAACCAAGGGTGATGGTGATACTGTGCAGGCGGGTGAAAACGTCGCAAACTGGGATCCGCATACACATCCGGTTATTACCGAAGTTGCCGGTATGATCAAATTTCATGACTTTGTCGAGGGCATCACGGTTGATCGTCAGGCAGATGAAATGACCGGTCTAAGTAGTATGGTTATCATCGATCCCAAGCGTCGCAGTTCAATGGCGAAAGATTTGCGGGCGATGGTGAAGCTGGTTGACGCTGACGGCAATGATTTAATGATTGCCGGCACAGATATTCCCGCCATGTATTTCTTGCCAGCAGGTGCAATCATTAATTTATCTGATGGTTCGCTAGTCGGCGTTGGGGATGTTGTTGCGCGTATTCCGCAAGAATCTTCAAAAACACGCGATATCACCGGTGGTTTGCCGCGGGTTGCTGATTTGTTTGAAGCGAGAAAGCCAAAAGAGCCAGCGATCCTGGCTGAGATCTCCGGTATTGTCAGTTTTGGTAAGGAAACCAAGGATAAACAACGTCTGGTAATTACGCCGGCGGATGCGGATGTTTATGAAGAGCTCATTCCCAAGTGGCGACATGTCACCGTATTTGAAGGTGAGCATGTTGAGAAAGGTGAGATCATCTGTGACGGTCCGCCAAGTCCACAAGATATTTTGCGCCTGTTGGGCATTAGTGAATTAGCTAAGTACATTGTTAACGAAGTGCAGGATGTTTACCGCTTGCAAGGGGTTGGCATTAATGACAAGCACATTGAAGTTATTGTGCGTCAGATGTTACGTAAAGTTGAGGTGGCTGATCCAGGAGATACTCGTTTCCTCAAAGGCGAGCAGATTGAATGCTCAAGATTGCTGGAAGAAAATGATGTTGCCAAGGCCGCCGGCAAAATGCCAGCAACCTATGATTACATGTTGTTGGGAATCACTAAAGCGTCATTGGCGACTGAGTCGTTTATATCTGCCGCATCATTTCAGGAAACCACGCGAGTGCTAACCGAGGCTGCAGTGAATGGCAAGGTTGATGATTTGCGTGGACTGAAAGAAAACGTTATCGTTGGCCGTTTGATTCCTGCAGGAACTGGGCTGGCATATCATCTAGCGCGTCGCAAGGCCGCTGAGCCAGCTAAGGTTTTAGAGAATGTTTCCGGTGATCAGGGCGACGTAGCAGAAGATACCGAGCAAACGTTGGGTTAGTCATTAGCTGTGGAGAACTTAAACGAATAGCGGCCATGATGGGATGGGCCGCTGTTCGTTGATAGGCTCCTAATCTTTGATGTGTATACATATTGAGTGATTAAACACCAGCTAAAACCTCGGTTCATTTTGTTTTCCCCCTTTATCGCGTAGTTGAAAATTTAAGCTAAATTTATTGATCGACTCCTAGGTCTTTAGTTACAACTTATTCGGTTGATATGCTTGACAGGAGTAGGGCTTATCTCTACAATTGCGCGTCCTTAATATACGCTTGCATCTGACAGGTGGGGGATCACTTGTCAACAAAAAATTATGTGTTTGGAGCGCAAGAATGGTAACAATTAATCAGTTAGTGCGTAATCCGCGCGACCGTAAAAGAGAGAAAAGTAACGTACCTGCGTTGGAGGCTTGCCCTCAACGACGAGGAGTCTGTACTAGGGTATATACAACAACACCCAAAAAGCCCAACTCGGCATTACGGAAGGTAGCGCGTGTACGTTTAACAAACGGTATGGAGGTTACTTCCTATATCGGTGGCGAAGGTCACAATTTACAAGAGCATTCAGTGGTGCTGATTCGCGGCGGTCGTGTTAAAGATTTGCCGGGTGTGCGATACCACACAGTACGCGGCACACTTGATACCTCCGGTGTTGGTGAGCGCAGACAAGGGCGATCCAAGTACGGCGCCAAGCGACCTAAATCGTAAATTTAATTATAGAGTTAATTGCTCGTAGAGATATTGGAAATACAATATGCCTAGAAGAAGAGTTGTAGCAAAGCGCCCAACATTGCCTGATCCTAAGTTTGGATCACAGCGAGTTGCTCGTTTCATTAATATGGTAATGCGCAGTGGCAAGAAGTCAGTTGCAGAGCGCATAGTGTATGGTGCCTTGGAAACGGTTGGCGAAAAATCCGGCAAAGATCCATTGGAATTGTTTGAAAGAGCGCTGGAAAATGTACAGCCTGCGGTGGAAGTTAAATCACGCCGTGTGGGTGGAGCAACATACCAGGTGCCAGTTGAAGTTAGATCTAGTCGTGGTGCCGCATTGGCCATGCGCTGGTTGTCTGATTCAGCCAGAAAACGTAGTGAAAAGTCGATGGGCGCCCAACTAGCGCATGAGATTTTGGATGCTGCAGAGAGTAAAGGTTCAGCCGTCAAAAAGCGTGAAGATACGCATCGCATGGCAGAAGCAAATAAGGCATTCGCTCACTACCGTTGGTAATTGATTTGATTGAGGTTTATTAAGTGGCACGCAAAACCCCAATCGAGCGGTATCGAAATATCGGCATCATGGCGCACATTGATGCTGGCAAGACAACCACGACAGAGCGCGTTTTATTCTATACCGGCTTGTCGCACAAAATCGGTGAAGTTCATGATGGCGCAGCCACCATGGACTGGATGGAGCAGGAGCAAGAGCGTGGTATTACCATCACCTCAGCGGCGACTACGACGTTTTGGCGAGGTATGGACAAGCAGTTTGCAGAGCATCGGATTAATATCATCGATACTCCCGGACATGTTGATTTCACCATTGAAGTAGAGCGCTCATTGCGCGTTTTAGATGGGGCCGTTGGTGTGTTTTGCGCAGTCGGCGGTGTTGAGCCACAGTCAGAAACCGTATGGCGACAGGCTAACAAGTATCAGGTGCCACGTCTGGTTTTTGTGAATAAGATGGATCGCTCTGGTGCAGACTTCCTGCGAGTAGTGCGACAGATAAAAGAAAGACTCGGGGCAAATCCAGTGCCCATTCAGCTGCCCATTGGTGCTGAAGAAGGTTTTCAGGGTGTGGTTGATTTAATTCGCATGAAAGCCATTTATTGGAATGAAGACGATAAAGGTTTGACCTACGAAGCGGCTGACATCCCAGCGGATTTGCTGAAACAATGTGAGCAATATCGTGAACTGATGGTCGAGGCGGCTGCAGAAGGCAGCGAAGAATTGACGGATCGCTATTTGAACGATGGCGAGTTGTCCGATGCGGAGATTCGCAGCGGATTGCGCAGTCAGGTTTTATCTGGTGAGCTGGTGCCTTGTTTGTGTGGCTCGGCATTCAAGAATAAAGGCGTGCAAGCCATGCTGGATGCGGTGGTCGATTATCTGCCTTCGCCAGTCGATGTGCCTAGTATAATGGGTGTATCGGATGATGCTAAAGAAACTGAAGTTGAGCGACACCCGAATGATGAAGATCCGTTTGCAGCACTGGCATTTAAAATTGCCACTGACCCTTTTGTTGGAACGCTAACATTTTTTAGAGTTTACTCCGGTGTATTAAAAACCGGAGATGCCGTTTTTAATTCGGTAAAAGGTAAAAAGGAGCGTATTGGACGTATTTTACAGATGCACTCCAATAGCCGAGAAGAGATTAAAGAAGTTTATGCTGGTGACATAGCCGCTGCAGTTGGCTTAAAAGATGTGACCACTGGCGATACTCTTTGTGATGTTACTAGAAGAATAATGCTCGAGAAAATGGAATTTCCAGAGCCTGTGATTTCAGTTGCGATTGAGCCAAGAACTGTCGCTGATCAGGAAAAGATGGGCGTTGCTTTAGGCAAGCTTGCACAAGAAGACCCTTCGTTTCGGGTCAGCACCGACGAAGATTCCGGGCAAATAATTATTTCCGGAATGGGTGAATTGCATCTTGAAATCCTGGTTGAACGGATGAAAAGAGAGTTCAGTGTTGATGCGAATGTTGGTGCGCCCCAGGTGGCTTACCGGGAAACCATTCGCAAGGCAGTTGAGCAAGAAGGTAAGTTTGTTCGTCAGTCAGGTGGACGAGGTCAATATGGCCATGTATGGTTGAAATTGGAGCCTAAAGAGCAAGGCTCAGGTTACGAGTTTGTCAACAGTATAGTCGGTGGTTCCGTACCTAAGGAATATATTCCAGCGGTAGACAAAGGCATACAAGAGCAAATGACCAGTGGTGTTCTGGGCGGTTATCCAGTGGTTGATATAAAAGTCACTCTGTATGACGGTTCTTACCATGATGTGGATTCCAACGAGGTGGCGTTTAAGATTGCCGGCTCAATGGGTTTCAGAAACGGGACGCAAAATGCTGACCCTGTTTTGCTGGAACCAATAATGAAAGTAGAAGTGACAACCCCTGAAGATTACGTGGGTGATGTGATGGGCGACTTGAATCGCCGGCGCGGCCTGGTACTCGGGGTAGAAGATAGCATCTCCGGCAAAATAATACGCGCAGATGTTCCGTTAGCAGAAATGTTTGGTTACGCAACTGATTTGAGATCAGCTACTCAGGGACGTGCCAGCTACTCAATGGAATTTGCCAAGTACAACGAAGCGCCAGCAAATATTGCGGCGGCAGTGATAAGATAATTTTTATTAACTTGATTTAGATAGCGAGGAAGTGACGTGTCCAAGGAAAAATTTCAACGCAACAAGCCACATGTTAACGTAGGCACAATTGGCCACGTTGACCACGGTAAAACAACACTAACCGCAGCCCTGACAAAATGTATGGCTGAGGCACATGGTGGTGAAAGTAAAGGTTATGATCAAATTGACAGCGCGCCAGAAGAAAGAGCGCGCGGCATAACCATCGCAACGGCCCATGT
>CALZHW010000084.1 GCA_945787125.1 uncultured Ectothiorhodospiraceae bacterium | reverse complement strand
ATGTTCCGATGAATAATGTTCGTAATAATTATTACGAAATCTGTGTTTATTGTCATACCCCACATGGCGCTAATTCTACAGCGAACGCGCCATTGTGGAATCGAACCGTCGCGCAGCGCGATTATATACTCTATAACCAAGATACCAGTTCCGGCTCTACAATATTTTTTGAGCCAACCGCTACGGATTTAAATTATTCGCAGCCCGGGCCTAACTCGTTAACCTGTTTGTCTTGTCATGATGGAGCCACGGCCATTGATTCGATTATCAACATGCCGACACAATTGGCCGGCGCCTTTCGGGCGGGTTATTCAAAAGACCAGGAAACCAGGGTTAACGCGTCTTTTCTCGATGAATGGAGCGGCAACAAGCTTTACAAAGACCCGGAGCTAAACAACCCAGAAGATAATCCAGCGTTCTTTCTTGCAACAGCCACTGGTGACGCAGACTCGGCCAATGCTGGCCATGGCGGGTTTAATACTGCTAGCAGTGCGTGTCTTACCTGTCATAATGCCGGTGTTAACCCACAGCAGGGGGGCATCGGTCCAGATTTTAGAGTGCTTTCGATTGGTGATCGATTCTTGAATTCCAGTGCTACGGCTGTAAGCCCGCGCTCTAATTACCTTGCTGATGATCACCCTATTGGTGTCGAGTATCCAAAAGATTTTGGCGATAATGTTGATTATAATGAACCGGATGTCACGCAAGGGCGCATTGCCTATTTTGATTTGAATAGTAATCGGCATGCCGATCCAAATGAAGTCAGATTATACGACACTGGTGACGGTTACGAAGTTGAGTGTGGCTCATGTCATGATCCTCACGGGATCAAAATTACAGGCAGCACAAGTGATGAGTTAATTCCTAGCTTCCTGCGAATGGGTTCTGTGCAAACCGGTGTGAGCGATGCCGATGCTAGTCCGGAGTCGAACTTTGTTAGTGCAAACGCAGGAAGTAGCTTATGCCTGACGTGTCATGTGAAATAGCTACTCACGATAGGGGATTAGTCAGTTTGTGGTTGTTAGGTGGCACTGCAAATAGGGCAGTCAGGATCCTTTTTTAATTTTAGGGTTCGCCATTCCATGTTGAGAGCATTAAATAGCATCAATCTGCCCGCTAGATCGGTGCCTATGCCCGCCAATACTTTCAGTGCCTCTGTTGCTTGAAGGGAACCAATAATGCCAACAACAGGCGCTAATACACCATTTTGTGAGCAGGTTTCCTCTAGCGCTTCGGTTTCTGTATAAAGGCATTGGTAACAAGGGCTGTCAGTCAGATCGCAGCGAAAGGTGCTAAGCTGTCCTTCAAAGCGGATTACTGATCCGGATATCAATGGTTTACGTTGTTCAACACAAATCCGGTTGAGTAAGAAGCGTGATTCGAAATTATCTGTTGTTTCCAATATGATATTCGCGAGTTTGACCTGTTCGCGTAGCTCACCCTCTGCCAGGCGCCGATTGATGGTTATGATTTCAGTTTCTGGGTTTAGTCCGCTCAACGTTTCCTTTGCCGAGTCAACTTTAGCGCGACCGATATCAGCATTGCCGTGCATAATTTGGCGTTGAAGATTGCTCACTTCAACCTTATCAAAATCCACTAAGACAATTTGTCCCACACCACTGCTGGCAAGATACATGGCGACCGGTGACGCTAAACCACCTGCGCCAATGATAAGGGCTCGTGATTTGGTGAGCTTTAATTGGCCAGCATAGTCCAATTCTGGCAGCAAGATGTGCCGACTGTAGCGAGTTAGTAATGCATTATCCATCTTGCTTTCTCTACTTTGCGAGCGTGCGAAGTCCGCAGGCGTTTTTGCCCCTTGAGCTGAAATATAAACTCAGCTTTCAGAGTTCAGCGTTTTTTCTCACAATCAGGTCTTGCCACTAGGAGTTTGTCCGAGAATGGGGGTTTTTCCGCAGTAGGCTCTCCATTCTCAGGCAGGCTCCTAGGAGCCTGATTATGGGAAAAATACTTGAACTCCGAAACTTGAATTAGTTAGTAAGTATACGAAACCATCGAAGTTGAAGGTGTGCGCCCGTCATTTTCCCAACCGCCAATCAAATAAATGCTTTGATCAACAATAGCGAGCCCCATGGCGGCTCTTGCTGTTGGCATGTTAGGCAAGCGCAGCCATTCTTGCGTTTTTTCGCTGTAAACAGCGGCCCGGTGATGAATGCTGTCTGTGCTATAGCCGCCGAAAAAAAATAAATGCCCGTTTATTGCACATAAGCCGTGCCCTGCGGCAGGCCACGGTAAGGTTAGGTCGTCTGGCCGCGACCATTCGCCGGTTGCGACTGAGTAGTTTTCAAAATAATCAAAATTATTGAAGCCCTCTGGCCGAAAAGCAACACCACCACACGTAAGGATGTTATCGCCTTGGGTGATGGCCGCAGCAGCAAATCGAGGTGTGGGTAGTGGGGCTAATTGCGTCCATTGCTCTTCGCCTGGGCGCCATCTTTCACAAAAATCAAATCCAGGGTCTGTTTTTGGCCCTCCTAGGCAGGCATCGGGATGGTGTCCTCCCAGAATGTAAATTGAGCCATTGTGTACTGCTGCAGCTGGATAATCGTGAGGCTGAAGCATGTCAGGCCCGGCCTGCCATTGGTCTGAATTCGGGTCGTAAATTTCTACTGTTTTAAGGAATTGGAAGTTGCCGTCTGGTTTCTTATAACCACCACCCACAACATATATTTTGTCCTGAATAACAAAGGCTGCCGTTCCTGAGCGTTTAGTCGGCATGTCGGCGATGGACTCCCATTCCTCTTTTTTGGGGTCAAAACAGTAGCTGTCATTCAGACTGGCGAAATTATCCGAACCGCCGCCGAAAACATAGATTTTGTTGGCATAGCTGACTACCGCCGGATGAGAACGAGCTTTTGGCAATGATGCCAGAGTTTTCCAGCGCCCTTCATGCATTTCCATAGTGTTAATTTTCCTGTGTTGTGGTTAACCGGTTGTTTATAAACGCCTGATTATGAAATATTTTTATGGACAGTAGCAGTTATTGACCATTCTGACAACCAACCGACATGTTGTATCTTCTTTCTAACATGTTAAAAAGCATGAGAAAGTTCGTATTTAAGGCTGGCGTTTAAGCTTATTATAAACTATATTAACGCTGGGTGGATTTTTACAGTTAAAGTGCAAAAATTTGTCAAGAACTACTCCTAATGAGTAGTTTCGTTATATATCTGGGTTTATAATAATTATAATGAATGTAGTTAACCACGTGGGGTTAGTTGGAAATCTGTCTCCGCATTAAAAAAATCCGCAAGTTGTACGATACTAGTAAATAGTAATTTTGAAAAAGGATTTGTCAGAAGAGTTCGTTGACTTGTTTTTAGAGGTGAGACTTCAGTTAAGCATATGAAATTTCACTGTTTTGGCAAGTTAAACATATTTGTAAGGTATTTGCTGCAGCCTTGATTAATCCCACACATAGGCCATGTTTCAATTAAGGGTGAGTGTGAGCGCAACTTGGAGCTATATTTGAATTGGCTTGTCTATTTAAATATATTCATGTAGGGTTATACCTTAGGAAAACACTATGTTATTCCGCAGGGCAACATAATAGATTAGATGCCGCTGTAGAGTTAGGAATTATTTCTGGTGACGAGATAATACACAACGAATAATGTTCGGGGGTGAGTAAGTGCTAATGGGCAAAAACATCGATAACAACATGAAATATGCGTCAGCTCAAAATGACGTTCAGGATGCTGTGCCATCCTCAGCGGTGGCAAATCAATACGCGCCACTACAAGACACTTTTGGACGTACTTTCGACTATGTCCGAATAGCGGTGACAGAGAAGTGCAACCTACGCTGCACTTATTGCATGCCGGAAGAAGGTGTTGATTTTAAAAATGGTGAGCAGATTCTTTCTGCCGAAGAGACTTTGCGTGTTATAGGTGTTCTGGCACGTATGGGAGTGAAGAAAGTTCGCTTCACCGGTGGTGAGCCATTAGTACGAAAAGATATTGTTGAGCTGGTAAGAGGTGCTGCAAGTACGCCGGGCGTGCAAGCAGTTCATATGACAACCAACGGTATTATATTCCCGAAATATGCCAAACAACTCAGAGAAGCGGGTCTCACCGGCGTGAATATCAGCCTCGATACTCACGAATCGGATAAATTCATGCGCATCACTCGCCGTAAAGGTGAAGATAAGGTTATGGAGAGCATCCAGACAGCGCTGGATCTGGGTTTTCCGCGGGTAAAAGTCAATACCGTAGTCATGCGCGGTTTCAATGATGACGAGTTAGATACTTTCTGCGAAATGACTAAAGACCATGACCTCACTGTCAGATTTATTGAGTTTATGCCTTTTGATGCACATCAAATTTGGGAAACAGGCGAGCATTTTCTGAGCGCTGAAACCATGATACGCCATCTAAAAATTCGCTATCCCGATATTGAGTTAGCCTCCGGCACACGCACCGAGCATCACATATTCAACGTTCCTGGTTATAAAGGCAAAATTGCAATTATACCTGCTTTTACCCGTAGTTTATGTGGTAACTGTTCGCGAATTCGTCTTACGGCGGATGGTGGCATTAGAAACTGCTTGTATTCGGATGAGGAATTTACCTTGATGGATTTATTGCGTGGTGGTTGCAGCGATGAAGATATCGTGGCAAAATTTCGTCGTGCATTCAATGAAAAAGCCAAAGATGGATTTGAGTCTCGTAAAAAAGACGCTATGAAAGAATCTACTATCAAGTTCGCAGGTAGAAGCAGCATGACCCAAATTGGTGGTTAATGGCGAATTAAGCCGCACTTTTTGCTTTTATTTTGTGATTACACCTGCAGTATTTATTAATACACGTCGATAGTTAGGAATGTACATGCTTTGGTGCTAACCAAAGCATGTATTACCCTGTCAATTAAACAAGAGAAGTTTATATGGAAGATAGCAAACTCACCCATTTTAATGCATCTGGCGAAGCTCATATGGTCGATGTGGGTCTGAAAGAAATTACTGAGCGCGAAGCGTTGGTTGAAGGTCGCATATTCATGGACCCAGAAACGTTAAAGTTGATTATGCAAGGCTCACATAAAAAAGGTGATGTTTTAGGTATAGCGCGTGTTGCAGGCATTATGGGTGCAAAACGAACACCTGACCTGATTCCACTGTGTCACCCATTGCTGATTACCAATGTCGAGTTGGATTTGATTCCAGAGCCAGAAAATAACGCAGTGTATTGTACCTGCAGTGTTAGATGCAACGGCCAAACCGGGGTTGAGATGGAAGCGCTATGCGCCGCTCAAGTCGCCTTGTTGACGATTTATGATATGTGTAAAGCCGTTGACCGTGGAATGGAAATCAGTGGTGTTAAATTGATGAAAAAAGCCGGTGGTAAATCGGGCACTTGGCTGCGAGAATAAAATTAACAATCATTTTAGGCCAAAGGAGTTAACATGAAAATTGCGGTTAAATATTTTGCGAGCATGCGTGATATCATGGGAAAAACCGATGAGTCAGTAGAGCTGAATGATGATGCAAATATCACAGACTTGTGGGCAAAAGTCTCAACAAGTACGATGCCCGAAAATACTCTGATAGCGGTTAATATGGAATACACCAGTCAAGCACACAAATTGGTGGACGGCGATGAAGTTGCTTTCTTTCCGCCGGTCACTGGGGGTTAATTATGAAAGTTATTGTTCAAGAAGCGGAATTTGATCCCTGGAAAGCAGTTTCCGAATACCAGGCTGAGCATCTTGCCGAAGGAAAGCATGGCGGTTCAGTGACTTTCATTGGCACCATGCGTGATTTTAATGATGGCGTTGATGGCATTTCGAATATGTATCTCGATCATTACCCGGGTATGACAGAAAAACATATCGAACGTGTGTGCCAAGAAGCGCTGAAACAATGGGATGTTATGGATGCACTGGTTGTGCATCGGGTAGGTGCCATCGAGCCAAATGACGCTATTGTGTTGGTTGCTGTCTGGTCAGCGCATCGCGCCATGGCTTTCGATGCATGCCGTTTTGTCATAAACGATTTAAAGCACCGAGCACCCTTTTGGAAGCGAGAAGCGACAGAAGAAGGTGAGCGCTGGGTAGAAGGCAATAGTGTTGACGCTGTTGCCGATCAATATTCCAATGCGAAAAAAGCCGGTTAAGCTAAGACCCTTCTAGTATTAAATGAAAAGCCGAGTAATAATCACTCGGCTTTTTTTATGCTTGCTTACGCCAGACTAGAATCCGGTTATTGGCTGGCATTTCATAATCTTCAGTGAGCTGCAGACTCAGTCCATTCGCTAGTTTTTCTAACGTGTTCATATCGCGAATACCGCTGACAGGGTTTTGTGCTTTTAACCAAAGCTCAAAGCGGGCATTGCTTTCGCTGGTAAACTTACCATCATAATTGAATGGCCCATACAAACAAAAGCAGCCGTGCTTTTTCAATATTTGTGCGACCCCTTGAAACATTTTTTCTACTTCTTGCCAGCCCATAATATGTGCCGTATTTGCGCTGAAAACACCGTCAAATGATTTTTTTGGCCATTGATCCAGGGCAACGTCTAACGTCAGTGGTGTTGAAATGTTACTTGCAGTGCTGTCTGTAACCCAGGCACTAATTCCTGCAAGATTTTCTGCTCTGTCGCTGGGTTGCCACGTGAGGTGATTTAATTGTTCTGCGAAAAAAACCGCATGCTGCCCGGTACCGCTACCAATTTCGAGTACGTTTGATTTATCGCGAAACTCTTTTTTTAAAACTTCAAGAATCGGGAGTTTATTTTCTTCACAAGATGTCGCGAAGGGTTTCCTTAGCATGATAAATTCCTTTAGGAAGATTCTTTCTGTTTTACTCACTCACTATCGGCGCTCAATAATTGCCGCTCGCGATGGTAGAGTCTGAGCGGGAGTCCTTACAACGTCACTCGCTCAGACTCTGTCATCATAAGATGGAAGGTGTCATTGCATTAATACCTAGACCCTGCAAGTGCTCGCATCTACTCAGCACAAGCTCTTGATCCGTAGAGCAATATCACTATTTTCGGCAATCACAATAAGGATTGCGCTCAAATATTGATTTGCTCTACGGATCAATATCTTGCACTGCGCAAATACGATCACTTGCAGGATCTAGGTAACATATCTTCAAGCCTTTAGCCATTCAGCGACTGTTTTAGCATAATAAGTCAATATGCCATTTGCTCCGGCACGCTTCATGGACAATAACGACTCTAATACAACCGCTTTTTCATCCAGCCAGCCATTCTGGCTGGCCGCTTTAAGCATGGCGTATTCGCCGCTGACTTGATAGACATAAGTCGGTACACCAAAGGTGTCTTTAATGCAGCGAACGATGTCCAGGTAAGGCAAGCCAGGTTTTATCATCACCATGTCCGCGCCCTCTTGAAGGTCCAGGGCGACTTCACGGATGGCTTCATCTGAATTCGCCGGATCCATTTGGTAGTTATACTTATTGCCTGCGCCAAGGTTTGCTGATGAGCCGACGGCGTCTCTAAAGGGACCATAGAAGCTGGACGCATATTTGGCGGCATACGCTAAAATTTTCACATTGCGGTGGTCTTCATCTTCCAGATTTACACGTATTGCACCAATACGACCGTCCATCATATCTGAAGGTGCGACTATATCGGCCCCAGCTTCGGCATGTGATACTGCTTGCTTGATTAACACCTCAACGGTTTCATCATTCATGACATAACCTTTGTCGTTGATCAGACCGTCTTGTCCGTGGGTGGTAAACGGATCAAGCGCCACATCAGTTATGACGCCAAGCTCCGGAAAGTTTTGTTTTAACGCACGCACGGCTCGTTGTGCCAGACCTTCTGGATTATAGGCTTCACGTGCATCCAATGATTTTTTATCGACTGGCGTCACTGGAAATAAAGCAATGGCCGGTACGCCAAGTTGTGCTAGTTGCTCCGCCTCTTTTAGTAGCAAGTCGATACTGACTCTTTCCACGCCGGGCATTGATGCCACGCTTTCCCGTTGTTTGTTACCGTCTAACACAAACATGGGGTAAATCAGGTCATCAACACTGAGCTGATTTTCACGCATTAGGCGGCGGCTAAAATCGTCACTGCGCATACGGCGCATTCGAACCATTGGAAACGCACTTAATGATTCTATTTCAGTAGGCATATTATTGACTCCCCTGGATTAATTATTATTTGGTATCAATCACGGCACAAATTTTTGCAAAAATGTCATTAATCTCGCCGGTACCTTCGATTTCATGAAGTTTCGCTTGTTGCTGATAATAAGCTAACAAGGGTGATGTTTGTTCGACGTAAACTCCCAGGCGTTTACGGATGGTTTCTTCAATGTCGTCAGCCCGATGAACAAGTTCACCGCCACATTTGTCACACACATTTTCCACTTTGGGTGGGGTGGTGAAAATATTATAAACTTGACCGCAGTCCTTACAGCTGCGTCTACCGGTAATGCGTTGTACCAAATCGTCATTATCAACGTGTATGGCAATGGCTGCATCTATCGGCCAGGTAAGTTCGTTTAATAGCGCATCCAGCGCCTCTGCTTGTGCCTGATTTCTAGGGAAGCCGTCAAGGATAAATCCATTCTTTGCATCGTCTTCGTTGAGTCGTTCTCTGATGATGCCGAGTACGAGTTCGTCTGATACCAGCTGGCCTGAATCCATTACTGCTTTGGCTTGCTGTCCGAGTGGTGTATTGGCAGCAACAGCAGCACGTAACAAATCCCCGGTAGATATTTGTGGGACATGGTATTTTTCCACGAGCATTTTTGCTTGGGTTCCTTTGCCGGATCCCGGTGCACCGAGTAGGATGATTCTCATAGGCCTCCCTGTTTCTCCCAATAATAAAATTAATCTTCAATTTGGTATTTTACCCTAAGTTGCATTCCGATTATAATGCGCGAATACGAGTTTTTACTTACAATAGACTAAATACTATTCAATTAAGGAGTGTTTCATGAGTTTGAATGATATACCAGCGGGAAAAGATGTCCCAAATGATGTAAATGTGATCATCGAGATCCCCGCTATGGCAGAGCCTGTTAAGTATGAAATTGATAAGGCTTCAGGCGCCTTGTTTGTGGATCGTTTTATGGGTACCTCAATGCATTACCCATGTAACTATGGATTTATCCCGAATACCCTCGGTGATGACGGTGATCCGGTTGACGTATTAGTAGTAACGCCTATCCCATTGAGAGCTGCTTCTGTAATCAAATGTCGGTTAGTTGGAGTATTGGATATGACCGATGAATCCGGTCGTGATGAAAAGTTGATTGCAGTGCCAGTCGCTAAGTTAACGCCTATTTATGATAATGTTAATGAAGCGACTGACTTCCCACCATTGTTGCTCGCTCAAGTTAAGCATTTCTTTGAGCACTATAAAGATCTTGAGCCAGGTAAATGGGTCAAGGTTGAAGGTTGGGGTGACGCTGCTGCTGCACGTGAAGTGGTGATGAAAGGTCTCGCCAACGTCAAGTAAGTCTGTATTATTTACGCACAATCGGAATTCAAAGTTACAAAATCGCCACCTTCTAGCACCCGTAGCAGCAAAGCCTTATCGAGAGACGCCGTGAATACGTCCCTGTAGGCTTGACGGCAGCATCCATGCTGCCAACACTCTCGATAAGGCCTTGCCACTTCGAGCGCTAAATATGGGGACTAGTTTGAACTCCGATTGTGCGTTATTTATCAAAGATATTAAAGAGCCCGGTCTTAAACCGGGTTTTTTTATGTTCATGCGAGCTAAAGTTCTATTCCCAGTTTTTCGATACGATAATGCAGTTGTCTCGGTGTCATCCCCATGTTCAGTGCAGCTTGCGTTTTATTGCCGCGTGTTGCTTTCAGTGATTCAATAATTTCACATCATTCATCAGCGGAAACTTTGACATAGGGACGATTGAACATCAGCGGTCGAGAGAGATTTACGCCATTGCTTTGTGTGAGGCCTACTGTTGTGGCCTAATGAATTGTTACTGCTGGCGGTTGAAGATGGTGCTTTTGCAGTTGTTAAACTCCGACTTTGAGTTATAAAATATCAAATTCGATAAGATCGTTGCGGTTAATAAATTGAGGATTAGATTGCGGAATTTTCAACTGATAAGAATAGAAAGAACGAGGAATTCCCATTGCAGTGTAGTAATTTAAATATTCGGCATGAACATCGTCATTCATGAATTCATGCTCTGAGAGGATTGTTACGTCCGCACTGTACCAGGATGCAATCCCAAGTTGTCCACCGGTTTCAAATTCTCGCTCGCAACCGGCAATAAATGAATGGATAGCTGCATGCAGAACATAGCTGGATTGGCCTATTTTTGTTGTTAAACATGCCTTACGAATTGCATAACCTAACTCAACGGCATAACGTATAAATGGAGAAAGCGTACTTTTTACAAAACCAAACTCTAGGGTGTGGACTTCAGGGTGATCGGCCAGCATATTACGCAATAACATGGGTGTGCCAGCGCTAATACTGCCGTGCATTAATGCAATTCCGTCTTGCACATAAAATCTTGCGACTCCAAAATTAGGTGGCGCGTTGGGATTTATCGCTAAACGATAAGTCGCTCCCCATGTTTTTTGTTCAGTTGTACTTATATTAAAATATTCGATTTCATTATTCGTAAGATAATATATTTCATCAATTGGTGTATCGATCATTAGCCAATATAATTCTTCAGCTATGCCCATTTCAGCCTGGTATTCTAAGTAGGGAGTGTGAACAGGATTTGTTATTGAAAATTCACTGGCGACGTTGCTTTGAGTAAGGTTTCCTTCGTTGTCAAAAACACCGGTTTCCCATGTATGAATCCCCAGTTTTCCTCCGTTTTCAATAATGCGTTTACATCCAGCGAAAAAAAAGTGCACTCCACCAGATGCAATTTTCCCTGAATAGGGAACAACAGTAGTTAAGCACGCTTCACGCACTAATCTCCCGGCTTCAAGGGTGGCTGAGAAATCTATCGTACCTAAAACATGTTGCATTACTATCGTTTCAACTGCAGGATGATGCTTGATTAAATTGCGTACAAGATGAGGGATAGTTGAATCCATGATGCCTTGCATATATGCTATATTTTCAACAACATTAAATGTGATAGGCTGTTTTTTTCTATTTTCAGAGAGCTGAGAAAATTGATTTTTATTGGTTACATCAACTGCGTTGATCGCACTGGATTCTTGATCCTCAAAGCTAAGGCCTCCACCACATGCGCTCACGATACATATAAACAAAGTGATTGTAAGAGTTTTCGCTAATGGTGATTTACTGTGTGTTGAACAACATACAATATAAAGCCTCAATGAAGTAAAAAATAAACCCGCATTAAATCTATATTGAATAAATTGATAGATAGTTAAATACGGGTTGCACATTGGCATTTTTATTATTATGTCTTTCTTATTGATTATTTATTGTTATTATCTCGAACAGACGCTTAGGCGTTTAACTCTGATCTAATGCATTTGAAAGAGAACACCCAGTAAGGATAATGTTAGAATGTTTTTCTAGCCTTAAGTCGAATTAGGTTAAGAATTTGTCTGAGAATGGGAGTCGCCAGGAAATTCCAATACCCTTGTTTTGTGGTTGTTGCGATTTCTTGCCTTGGCAGGGAAGGGTGCTGGTAAGGTCTATCTTCAGATATTAATTTCTCTTTATAGTGACAAAGTTTGCTAAACTTTGTTTTACTCCGATAATTAACAGAATTTGATAAAATGGAAGACAGAAAAATAAAGTGGATTTATGGGTTAATAGTGTTTGTTTTGTCATTATTGGTCTCAAGCAAGTCTTTTGCAGCAGAGGAGCTACCATTCACGGGTAACGCAGGTGTTCCAGCTAGCAATGATTATGTTCAACTCTCACTAAACGATCAAAGCAACAGCCTTACTAATCATCTGATTATTTATGATGGGATGTTTCCATTGGCGCGCGTAATCATGGCGTCAGAACGTTTGCCAACGCCTTATCTTTATTTATTTTATCCAGGAAATCGGCAGAAGATTCCATTCAAAGTAAAGTCAAATAGTCGTGTTGTTGGCAATGAAGATGATGGAAATTTATCCTCTAGCAGTAGTGCAATCATCTCAATTAATCGAGGGAATCCCAATAAAGTAATGACGGTTACAACTGATCATAGCCGATTGTTGTCAAGTTATAAACCCTGCACTAATACCGCTAAAACAGCTGTCTATTTCACGGCAGACTCATCACATAAAGAGTCGACAATTGTCTCAATCCCGACATTGAATAGTGGGATCGATGCTCATGTCTATGCGGATATTAATGGCGATGGAATATGTGACGCACTTGCCATTGCTGATGGCAGTTATGACTCGGACCAAGATGGCATGCCTGACGCCTGGGAAGTTGAGAGTGGATTAAATCCATACAGTCCAGCAGACGCCAGGTGGGATAACGACGGTGACGGCCTAAGCAATTTAGCGGAATACAAGTTAGGAACATTGATTGTAACGATCAATAGTGTGGGTCCGGGCATAAATGTATTGACTGGTGAAGCACCTAGGCTCGATGAAAGTATAGAATTTTTAGCGGCTAGCAATACCTCAGTGGTAAGGTTTAAAGATGACGTAGCGCACAATGTTACTTACTCACAGAATGCTACAATTATTCCAAACCGTATTCAGGGTGTGGATGATATGTTCAAGTCGCGACAATGGTTTGTTAGTCCAGATCAGAATACGGTGTCTGGCTCGTATGCTTATCTATTGTGTGATGGCAAAAATCATAGTTTGTCATCGTCAATTCGCTTCGCAAAACCTGCCCGTGCCTTATTAATTCATAAGGTAGAAGAAAACTTTGGTGAGTTTACTATTTCGATGGAAGGCAGAGTGCGGCATATTCCTCGAGGTACAGCCAATAAAGGTTGGGTTTATACAGATTTGGGTGACTTTAACGCGGGGACTTATTCTTATCAAATTGATACTCGTTGCCCTATATCAGCAGATGTTATCGTCATAGATGCATTGGTAGGATTATATCCGGTCAACCAAGCCACCGGTATAAATAAGCAGCCTTGGTGGGAAAACGATCACCCGCAAGGGATGAAGATTGGGCTTTGGTCAGCGGAAAATCCGAGTACTAACTTTCCCTATGATGTGGCTGGTTTGTCAGGTGATGGCGCTTATTATAGCACTGCAGTTGGTAGTGCTTTGCTGTACTACGTAGAGTCACGCAGGACGCGAAACGTGTTGCGGCTTCGCGCGCCAATGGCGGTGGGGCTTGGCGTATTGGGCGTTAGAATTGATGGCGTTGAACAGACGCCCTGGGATCAATACGATGTTTTAGGTAACTTGCGCGCGTTCAAAGAGTACCCTTTAAAGCAGGGCAGGCACTTAATCGAACTTTATACCACAGGTAAGAAGCATCCTGACTCTGCGAGCAACCAGGTTTATGTCGATGCTTTGCAAATCCCAAGGCAAGACGAAACCGATGAGGAGCGCGCCATTCGACTAGCGGATTATATGGCCACGCTAATTCAGGATGATGGAGGGCCGCTCGTTGCATACGACGCAGATTACTATAATCAGGATAATGATGCCGGTTATATGGGGATGGCCTTAGCACTCGCAGCTGCACGTTGGGGCTATGAAGATCACAAGCAGGCGGTGCATAAGTTAATTAAATGGTTTGCTCACGTGCAAACGAAAGATGGGCTTTGGCATTGGGGTTATAAGCGCGATGATGATGAGTATTATCCATGGGTCAGTCCGGCGTATACCAATTTAAGTCCTTCGATAACGGGCTTGAAAAGCATCGATGCGCCGCAAAGTTTTCCAGCGGTTATTCTAGCGATCTATGCCTCCGCATTTCCAGAAGATAAGGTTTTTATTGATAAGTATAAAAAATCAGTCATAGCAGGAATTGATGCTTTAATTGCCCGCAATTATGATGCGAGCAATGGATTTTTTTATTCAAGCTACCAATATTACGACAAAAATTGGCATCTCTATCCCATGCAATATTCTGCGGGCCAAGCAGATGTGTATATGGGTTTAATGGCCGCGCATGCACTGACTGGACATGCGTATTACAAGCAGCTAGCGACGAGAATAAAAACTAATTTCGATGCCGCTTATTGGAACCCAGCATTGAATATTTATTCTGTCGGTATATCGGGCCCCATGAACGGCGTAAAGATACCTGATACAACGACTTATTATCCTTTTGCCCAGGGTTGGGTAAACTGGGTTTTTGGTGCTGATAATTTAACGCACGGTTTTACCGCGTTGCACACAATGATTTCCTGGATAGAGGAGGACGGTTATAGCGTCAGAGCCCCTTCGCAATCAGAAGCGCAAACCAATAACTCATCGTGGCTTGCAATGGGGCTGGCAGGTGCGGGAGATTTTAATGTTATTTACAATCAAATATTGCAGCGCGGCAGAGAGTATCAAACAGAATTTTATCCAGATCCTCAATTTTCTCATGGGGCGATACGTTTCAGTGAAAAAAACCCACACCCTTATGGTTCAACAACTGCTTGGTATTTTATGGCATTGACTCGGCAGCCAAGGGCTAATACCTGGTGGCGAACGACTTTTGATTAGTGAGTTAAATTAGATTTTATTGCAGTGACTCACCGAAAGGGTGAACTGCGGTGCAATTGATATATTTAATAAATTCATAATGTTATATTGCCCTGTAAACGTTCAACTGCGGAATCTAGGGTTACCGTTATGGCTTGTAAATAATGCGTGAAAACAATATGGCATTGTATGTTCTTTTCTGGCCAGATTTTTTGGGTCATTTGTCGGTAAAGTGTCATTTGTGAATGGTAGGACATGGCAATATCCGCCAATCTTTCTACAGCACATTCATTGTGGGTCTTATAATCTATAATAATACACTCGTTATCCGTAACGATTAATCGATCGATGATACCGAGTATTGATTGGTTGTTCTGCGAGCTTTGCAGGGGGATTTCATTGAAATATTGAGTGCCGTCGGCAAGCTGAAAATAGTCTTTGAAGGGTTCATGTTGAATCACATTTAGCGCTTCATGGTAGAGCGCTTCAGTGTTTTGTTGTTGAGTTGCGCCGAATTCGTTCTGTAATTGTCTCAGCACGGCTGCATTGTTTGTGCTGGTGCTTGTTTTTGTGTTAGAACCTTGGGTCAGTAGTTCCAAGGCCCGGTGGATGATTATGCCTCGTAGTTGTGAATCTTCTTCCTTATCTTCTACCTGAGTGCTGAGGTTTTCATTGGCCGCATCGAATAGGTTCGGCAGATTCTCTTGTGTGATTTCAATATGTGGTACTTTTGTTGGTTCAGGGGCACCGGTCGTTGGTTGGTTTTGTTTTTCAGTTGGCCAATAGGTTTGAATGGCAGCATACCAGCCCTTGGCTTCGCCATTGAGTGTTGTGCCTGAAATGTATACGGCTTGTCGGGCACGGGTGAGTGCGACATACAGTAGATTGGCGTCTTCGACTTTTTCTTTTCTCCCAATTACTTGCAGTAGATCACGCAACGAGACATCATAATATTCTTTAACGGGACAAAGTCGAAACGCAGTCGGTGTTTTTTGTTCTTGCGGCCAATCGACAATGGTTTGGTAATGTTTGCTTTTGGCATTTTTCGCGTCACAACTGTCAGCCAGAAATACCACGGGCGCTTCCAGACCTTTGGATGCGTGAATCGTTAAAATTCGCACGGCATTAGTGCTGTTTGCGTTGGTTGCTTCATCGGGTGAAGCGTCGACTTGCCGCATGTGCTCAAGTCGCGCGAGAAATCGTCCTAATGAGGGGTAGCGGCCACTGTCTACTTGTAAGGCGATGGACAAAAACAGCGTTAAATTGTTCTGCGCGCGTTCTCTCAAGTGCGGCGGGAAACCATCGGCATAACGTTGCATTAAGTGGGTTTCAAAAACTATTTTGTCTAACAAGTCATGTATGGGCAAGTGTAACGCCACTTCGCGCCAGGCTGTGATTTTTTCTTTGGCGTAGTTTAGTCTTTCTGAATCATGGGCTTCAATGCCCATTAGTATGTTATGCCAGGATTTACGTTTGCCAGTTTGATGAAAGAATAATAAATCTTGCGACGTACAATTGAAAATTGGTGAGCGTAACAGGGTGGCTAAAGCGATATCATTGAAGGGCGAGTGTAAAACAGTCAGCAGGGCAACCATGTCTTTTATTTCACGGCAGTGCAGCAAGGTGCCTTTGTTGTTGCTGATATAAGGAATATTTGCCTGGCGTAACGCCTGCTCATATTGTTTAACATGGCGGCGAGAGCGAATAAGTACCATGATATCGCCGTAATGAATAGGCTGCGCTTTTTCCTGTTGGCCAATTGCACATCTATCGTTAATTAAATCTTGGATAGTCTGTGCAATCAATTCTCCCTCTTTTAAATAAGGGTTACTTTTCTCTGGTCGCGGTTGCTCTAAAGGATTGCGAAAAAAAATCTCGTTGTCTTCAGCCTGTTCGCTTTCGACCAATGGCAATAGGCGCAACCAACCTGGTATGTGGGTAAGGTGGGTCGAATGCTCAGCAAACGTGTTAAAAATTGGCTGGTACAATTCTGACTCAAACACGGCATTGACCAAGTGCATGATCTCCGGCG
>CALZHW010000083.1 GCA_945787125.1 uncultured Ectothiorhodospiraceae bacterium | reverse complement strand
GGGTAAATCTTCGGAGAATGTGCTTACTGCCATGGTGTGTACTTCAAATATCCTGTTACTGTGGTGCAATATGGCACCGCTTGCATAGATTATCGGCGACTATTACCAAATAAGTAAACACCTATAAAATACCATGGCGAAGGTTCTATTGTTTTATAATCGCCAACTCGGCAGCACGGGGCATCGTTCTGAGGTCTCACAATTGCTTCCACTTGAGTTCACACGATTTCATGGATCAAACGCCTCCGAATGGCCTTCCCATTCCATACCTACCTACCTACACCATTGACACTTGATAGCGGATATAAATATTTATATTTTGATTGATTGGTTTGTTATCTGAAATTAGGTCAAAACTCTTGGATATCGGTAATGCCGATAGAAATTGGAGTGGTAGTTTCGACTAACTAATAGTGAAGCTTGTTTCATAGAAAGAAAAACAGGCACACAAGCACCTGCTTTGATTCTCACTTCTCTTTTCTAACACCTTTAAAAGGCTTGTCGTCTGCTTTTTGGTCTATAAAACGACCAGTGCTGCTATCGCACTTTATCCAAGAATTATTTTTTGGGTCATAAGTCTGTGATCGGTTACGTACCATTCCTTTGCGGTGACCATCACCAGCAGGTAGGTTTGTTGCCATATTATATCTCCTTGATTTTCTGTAAGTTTAATGTATTACTGCATCTACAATTGACACCGAGCCAATTAATATCTAAAGTGCAGTTTACATAATAACGATAATAAAGGTAGTTATGTAAACTATCTGCATAGCATAGAAAGGAGAGACTGATGTTAGGCGAGCGCATACAACAAGCCCGAAAAGCGGCAGGTTTGTCGCTTCGAGCTTTGGCGGAGCAGGCAAATATCAGCGCTATGGCAATCTCAAAATATGAGCGCAATGAATCTGTCCCATCGTCAAAGGTATTAATTGCTTTATCAAAGGCCCTTGGTGTTCGAACAGAATATTTTTTCCGTCAGGTTGTTGTGGAGCTTGAAAACGTAGAGCATCGTGAACACGAAAAGCTGCCTGAAAAAGAAGAAACAAAAGTATTCGCCGATGTAAAGGAACAGTTAGAGCGATGGATTGAGCTAGAAGAATTTATTCCTAACCCATGGTCAATGCCGTTCGACCTACCCGAAGAACTACCAACCCGCATAAATTCTTACGACGATATAGAGCAGATCGCGGATACTATCCGATCAGCATGGCACCTTGGTTCAAACCCAATTCCCGTACTTATCGACACACTTGAAGTAAAGGGGATTAAGGTGTTCATCACACAATACGATGGGCATAAACACTTCAATGGACTATCGGCAACGGTTAATGGCAATCCGGTTATTGTTGTCGGTAAACATTGGCCCGGTGATCGACAGCGTTTTACTTTAGCCCATGAGTTAGGACATTTAATTTTGCATGACCGTCTTAACGATAAGCTGGATGAAGAGCTTGCATGTCATCGTTTCGCCGGAGCATTTCTTGTTCCACAAGAAAAAGTAAAGGCTAACCTAGGTGGTAAACGAACCTGGTTAGAGCCACGAGAATTAATGATACTCAAGCAGGAATATGGTTTGAGTATGGGTGGTTGGTTATATCGCGCACGAGATCTTGGTATCCTGTCAAAACAGCACTTCGGTAAGCTTTGGGGCTATTTCAACAAACAGGGTTGGAAAGAAAAAGAACCCGAACCACAGTTCCCGCAAGAAACTACGCGAATGTTCGAGCAACTTGTTTATCATGCATTGGCTGAAGATTTTCTTGGTGAATCAAAAGCGGCTGAGTTGTTAGGTATGTCCGTATCGACTCTTCATGCTTACCGGAAAATGGAGAGTCCGAAGAATGTTGCTAATCAGTGACGCAAATATCTTGATTGATATGATTGAAGGCGAACTGATAGAAGAAATGTTCAAACTACCCGAGGACTACGCAGTTCCGGATATTTTATATGAAGAAGAATTAATAGAACAACATTCAGACCTGGTAGAAAAAGGCCTGCAAATAATGGAAATGAATGAAGTGACAGTGATTGAGGTCTTCAAACTGCGGCAAAAGTATAGAAGACCGGGTCAAAATGATCTAAATACGCTTGCGCTAGCAAAAATGGAACAACTTCCATTACTAACCGGGGATGGCGATTTGAGAAATGCAGCAAAAGCAGAAAACGTAGATTTAGAAGGCACACTTTGGTTGGTTAAACGCATGGTTGAAGAACAACTAATTACAAAACAAAAAGCCACAGAAGCATATGAAAAAATGCGCGAAGGCAATCGACGTTTACCCTGGCATTTGGTAGAGAAACAACTCAACGAATTTAATTAGAGAGATAATATGGTAGGCACGCACGCAAAGTTTTTTACAGCATGACCGCACAGCGTGTCATGTTGCTCGTCTGTTTTTGCCAACAAGCAAATATCTTTTTCTGAGAACTTGCGAGCAAATCCATGACTACGACAGGGCTTCCATTCTATGCGTCCTGTTTTTTTGTATTGAGCAATGAGTCGTGCGAGTTGTTGACGCGAAAATCCAGTGACCTTCATCAAAAAGCGAGTGATTATACCTTTGTCATTTTTTAAACAAGTGATATATCGAAATTTTACCAGTATTTTTTGTACAAACCGATAGCGTTCAGATTTGTCACCTAAAACAGAAAAGGCGATGGCTTGGTTGCCTTGGAGAATATCCTCTAGGGATTCTACGGTGGTTAATTTATCTACATTCATGATCGTTTCCATTTATGGATCATAAACAGAAATTGAGCTTATTTCACCCCTTTAGACTCATTTCGTGTTGGAAATGGGTGGGTGCTTCAGACTCATTTGGTATTGGACAAGTCTTTTTCTGGCAAGTCTTTTTCTTGGCTCTATTCCGCATTTGTGCTAGCATATTCATCTGTAGTTTTTAGGAAACCTAAACCTTCTTTTAAGGAAGTGTATGGCAACATATCAATGTTGTATCTTAAGTTTAGGGGTAATGGGGAAGGGAAAGAGTAGTAATATTACTGCTTAATTATAAATAACAATTTAAAGGTAAGATTATAAATGAATAAGTTAACTGCAATGACTGTAAGTGCTATGTTTGCTCTGGGTGCTGCCCAAATCGCCAATGCTGCCAACGATATTGGTCCAGATGGCGTTAAGTTCAATTTTTCCAATGGCAATGCTTTCGGACAGGATAATGTTAATGTTCCTGGTGAGAATATGGGTCTTGGTAACGCTTTTGGATCACGTGATAAATTTACTGACTTCGATAACAACAGTATTCGAAATACTTTTCCGCAAGATTTTGAAGCACCTAACAATGGCCTAGGAAACTCTTTCGGCCCCAAGCCTTAATTTCCGGTAGTTATTTTTAAAAAGCCCGCGCTGGTTATCTAGCGCGGGCTTTTTCATTTTTGAAAGGATCTTTGGCGTCAGACTCTGAGATATCCCCACGAATTCATGCGCACAATACCGATTCCATATAGGTTTTGATAGTCTTCAGTGAACAAAATATTTCCGTCTCTGTCTCTGATAGTTGAAATTTTTTCTGCCTAAGTAACAAGCGAGCCAAAAAAATAACAGAATATGGCTCTCGTTTGCTTGATGAATTCACTCTAACAACAATTACCTCCGAATTGGAAGTTGTGTCCGGCTTTATGGTACTGGTTGATTGCGATCGGCCTGATTAGGAACGTGCGCGTAACAAGATGTGACCGCGATAGTATTGGCTTGCCTCTATTGCTTTTTCTCTCCAATACTTTGTTTTTCTTCATCTGTTTTTTTAAGCCATTTATCATAGCAATCTAGCCCACAGAAATGTGCCACATAATCAGACGTTTCAACACTTTTCGCTCCTGATATGGGAACCTCTTTTAGGCATACGTCGCATTTGATTAATTCGCTATTATCACTGTTATTATTCATGTTAATTCCCTCTCTTTATGTTATGCGCTTATTATACGAATGCAGGCAACATAATTATAGGAGTGGTATTTATTTGGCACTTCTATAATTTGCATCGGTCCAGCACAAAGGTAGATTTTCACCAGACGGAAATTGGAGCTGATCTTTTGAAATGCTTTCCTCATCTTGCAATTCCTCCCCATGATGAAAACGAGCAAGAATATTCTTTTTCGTGGGATCAATCGCAGAAGAAACATCACTTATTTCAACTAAATCGCCACTTTTCTTGTGCTTCAAAAACATGATTGCATCCTCCATTTAAAATTAAAAAAACATCGTATATTGTAAATTATTGCTCTCTCTTCAATAAATCAGAGTCCATCGCTGATGACCTTCCGAAGCATCAGTACTCAGATTAACATCCTGAGTAAAACTTCCTGCATGCGTCCAATTTATATCGTCTACCCAGATTTGAGAATCAATGGTTCCAGGAACATGTTGTGGGCGGGTATAGCGCACGTAACCAATAATATCATCCTTGCGCCAAAGATCATCGCCGTATATTGCAAATCGACATTTCAGATGACCTTGAATGTCATCTGGAAACTCTACCGCATCTGGATAGCCAAGGCCAGCTACCCAAGTTGTGAAGTCAGATGGAACAAAAATTGCGCCTGTAAAATTCCAGGTATGAAAAACAGAATTGCCCCTATCGAGCCGCTCTGTTTCACCTGGCTCCACGTTCAGCGCCAGAATAGGAACATCGTCTCTTAGGATTGTCACAGTGACGCGCGAATCTGTCCCGCTTCCTGGTTCTGTGCTGGTTTTTATATCCCAACCAATTGCACTTACGTAATTACTTCTCCAATCTGCCATTGTCTATCTCCTTCTGGTTAGTCACTTTGCCACATTAGAAAATTGCTCGTACCAAGTAGCTAAAGGCCTTACAGCTCTTCGCCTCTTGATATTGTCTGCAATAAGCAACGCAGTCAGCACTACGAGTGCAATAATGAAAATGATTATGATAATCACGACGATTCCGATTTTGGTTACTATAATCTACCTCTTAAGATAAAAAAACAATGTACTACTATTTCGATATGGTCTTGCCGCTATGCATCATTCCACCTTGATGTTATGCCGTTTAGCTGGCGCTGCTTTTGGCAGGGTCAGTTCCAACACGCCATTTTTGAAACTGGCCTTAGACTGGTCACTCTGCACTGATGCAGGCAAAGCAATCGTGCGAGAAAAAGACCCCTCAGAAATTTCATGACGGTGGTAATTACCCTTCTCTTCCTCACGTTCCGACTTGGTAGTGGCTTTGATGGTGACGTTATCATCGGTGACAGACACATCCAGATTATTTTTATTCACCCCGGGCAGTTCGGCACGTACCATGATTTCTGCGTCACGCTCCACAACATCCACTTTTGGTGTACGCCCTTCAAAAGGTGCTTCTAGAATAGCCCACTCCGGCCGCTCCCAGCGCATAGGTCGCATCCAATCACGTGGGGAAAACCCTTCGAACATGCGCTCCATCTCCTCAAATGGATTGATCGCACGCCGATGCCGATGTTGAAGCCCCTCACCTTTTGTTGATGATATTTCACCTTTGCCTCGTTTTGTCATAATGACACTCCTTAATGCAAGTTAAATAGTTAGATTGAGCCACTTATTTAATGCAACCCAATCCGGCTTTAGACAATAATACAATGCCATAGAATGGACTCTTTTTCTGCTACCTAGGTTACACATCATGAACCGGGGTGGGTGCCAACCGAGTTACAATGTGCACAATATTCACATTTATAGCTACTGACACAATAAAACAACACGGTGCATTTAGCTGGAACAAGCTGATGACCAACGATGTAGCAGGAGCCAAGACTTTTTATAGCGAATTATTGGGCTGGACATTCACTAATACAGACACAAGTTTTGGCACACATAAGCATCATCGGCAATAGCTTCACCGATACCAAAGAATTAGGTCGGCTTCCAGGGGAATACTCGCCTGTGGATGTGCAGCTATGATACGAGGTGTGTAATCGGATGCAGGCCGGTTAGCGGCCACAGATCCGGTGTAAACATAGGCATTGGTGGTACCGGCAAGCATCGCACCGCGACTCAGGGGTACGCCGCCCACAACAGGATCGGCGTACAACTCCACAGTCACGGCCTCCGCCGGCAGATCATCAAGATAGACCTGCACCTCGAAGTGGTGGCCACTCTCGTCTTCACTTGATGTGACATTACCAAAGTGAATCCATTGCCAATGCTGCTTAAGCTGGCTATACCATGCCTCGAGTTCGACAGCAGTGTTGGGGTCAGTGCCGCGTTGCGAATAGGCTTTTGCCAGTGGCAGGTAATAATTTTCGGTGTACTCTCGCATCATGCGGTTAGAGGAATATTGTGAAGTCAAACTACCCATACTCTCGCGCATCCGGTTCACCCAATCGGTAGGCAGACCCTGCTCATTACGCTGATAAAAACAGGGAATAATTTCGTCTTCCAATACGCGGTAAAGTTGTTCTGATTCATCTGCATCCCACGCATCGATATCAGCATGTTCAAATCCATCGCCCAGCGCCCAGCCTAATTCAGGCATATAAGCCTCGGCCCACCAGCCATCCAATTCCGACAGATTGAGCCCGCCATTAACCAGCACCTTCATGCCGCTGGTGCCGCTGGCCTCCCAGGGTCGACGTGGGGTGTTTAACCAGACATCTACCCCCTGGGTCAGTTTCGCCGCAACGCCCAGATCGTAATCCTCAACGAACACCACCCGTTCATACATACCGTTACTTTCGAGAAAATCCTGCCATTGACGCAACATGCGTTTACCCTCTGCATCCTTCGGATGTGCCTTGCCCGCTATTACCAATTGCACTGGACGATCACGATTAGTAAGGCAGCGCACCAACCGTTGCGAATCACGCAATAACAGATTGGGCCGTTTGTATTCGGCAAAACGCCGGGCAAAACCCAGAGTCAATGCATCTGGGTCGAGCAGCTCACTACACTCCTTTATCCTTGCCCAAGCTGCGCCCCGCCCGCGA
The DNA here is from genome assembly GCA_945787125.1 of uncultured Ectothiorhodospiraceae bacterium. GTDB lineage: Bacteria > Pseudomonadota > Gammaproteobacteria > S012-40 > S012-40 > CALZHW01. Next base: position 9,731 of record CALZHW010000083.1, on the reverse strand, counting down.
TGCTGGCGCACCAGGCGCTTGCGCAGGAATTCAATTAACTGCTTTCGCCCCTCGGCACGAAGGCGCCATAATTTTTCATCTGACAGTTGGCGAAAGTCCTGCTCTATAGAGTCCAAGGTGCCACGCCAGCGTGATTTGCCACAGGCACTGGTCCACAAGGCATCGGCGGCGGCCGAATCCCAGCTTGGCACATGGATACCATTAGTGACATAACTCACTGGTATCTCGACCTCAGGCCAGTGCGGAAACAATGGCTGAAAGATGCAGCGGCTGACTTCGCCATGCAGCCGGCTAACACCATTAACGGCTCCGGCACCACGCACAGCCAAATAAGCCATGTTGAAGAGTTCACTTCTATCCTCCGAGTTCAACCGTCCCAACGCCAATAGGTCTTGCAGATCCACACTTAATTCTGCGGCCATCTCATGAAAATAGAGTGCAAACAGTTCAGGTGTAAAGCGATCAAAACCCGCTTCCACCGGGGTATGCGTAGTGAATAGATTGCCCGCTCGGGTCGCCCGCAACGCAACGTGAAACGATTGACCACTACGTCGCATAAAATGCCGGGCGCGCTCGAAAATAGCGAATGCAGCATGACCTTCGTTGAGATGGCACACGGGGCAATCGATACCGAGACTCTCCAACAACCGCCAACCACCGATGCCCAGCACCATTTCTTGTTGCAGGCGCATCTCCTCACCGCCGCCGTAGAGTTCACTGGTGATGGCTCGATCACCGGGGTCATTAAGCGGATCATTGCTATCCAGTAATAACAAGGTACGACGACCCGCCTGACCCCGCCAAGTGCGCAAGCGTAAGGGTCGGCCGGGTAGGTCTAGCGTAATACGCACCCACTCGCCGTTATCATCCCGCAAAGGCACCACCGGCAGCATGGTCGGGTCGTTGTAGGGATAGAATTCGATCTGCTCACCCTCAGGATTCAATGCCTGGCGGAAATAGCCTTGCTGATAAAGCAGGCCAACGCCAATCAGCGGCACGTTTAAATCGCAGGCGGTCTTCAGGTAATCCCCCGCCAGTACTCCCAGGCCACCAGAATAGATAGGCAACGACTCGCAGATCCCAAACTCCATGCTGAAATAGGCAATATAACCGGAAAAGGCGTCTTCAATGGTTTCAGAGAACCAGGATTTTTCATCAAAATGGGTTTCGCGTGCAGTAAGTTGTTGCTGTAGTTTTTCGAGAAAACCGACATCACTCGCCAGCGTTTTCAAACGCTGATCCGAGACTGACTCCAAAATCAACCAGGGGTTAGCCGTCGCCTCCCACAACACAGGAGCAACTTGGCACCACAAAGCATCGGCACCATGGTTCCAGCTCCAGCGCAAATCCAGCGCCAGTGTCGCGAGGCCTTGCAACGACTCGGGCAATGCGCGGGGCAGGTAGTGGTTGGTTTGCATGGTCAGCTCCTTGATATGCGTAATGATTATAAATTTTAGCTAAAAGCCTATTCAAGCCAACAGGGGAAACAAATCTCTGAGAGCATTACACTAAAGCGCTGAGATAGATATTCGCTTGTTTCATCATTGATGTCCATCATCTCGCCCCCTATATTGATCGCCAATGTTAGCCAGACACAATCTAGTTTTCCTTAGGTGCTAATGCTTCTTTCTCATGACGTCTCACCCACCCCCAGTCTTCAAAGATCATATAAAGTACCGGAATCAGGAACAACACCATCACCGTCGTCGCCACCAGCCCAAACGCAATGCTCGCAACCAAAGGGATCAATACCTGGGCCTGTAGACTGGTTTCGGAAAGAATCGGTAACAATCCCACGACAGTTGTAGCTGAGGTCAACAAAACTGCACGAAACCTGGCCCTGGCGGCCTGACGCGCTGCATCAAATGGATTCATGCCTTCTTTGCGGTGCTCTTTGATAAACGTCACCGGCAAAATCGAATCGTTCACGGCAATACCTGCCAAAGAGATCATACCAAGAATGCTCGGCATGGAGAGGGTCAGGCCCATGAGCCAATGACCCCAGAACACACCAATCAACGCCATCGGAATAATTGTCATCACCAATATCGGTTCACGATAACTACGGAATTGAAAGCTAAGCACGACGAAGATACCGATGAGGCCGATGGCCACGGCACGCAACATGGAATTCGCCGTTTTGGCGTCCTCTTGAGTTGCCCCTTCGAAGATCACCTTCACATTAGGAAACTGTTCACTTAATTGTGGAATAAAGTTCGCCCGGGTATCGGCCAATATCTCATTGGCGTTGCCTAGTTGGCTATCTAGGTTACCTTGAATAGTGATAGTCCGTTGGCCATCGACATGTTGGATGCGCGAGTAACCGCGTGCGGCTTCGATCACTACCACACTGCTTAGTGGTACATCGGCTCCATTCGGCGCACGGATGGTAAAGCGCTCCAAGTCGATAAGTTGATCGCGATCGGCTTTCACTAAGCGAACATCGATTTCATAGGACTCCACACCCACCTGAATCTCAGCGGCTGTCGTACCAAAATAGGCCGCGCGTAGCTGGGCGGCAATGGCAGCAGAATCCAGCCCCAGATTAAGCGCTCCTTCTTTGAGACGTAAACGTAACTCCGGTTTGCCGGGGCGCAGATCATCATAGAGATCGCTGATGCCCGCATAATCGGCCAGCCATGCTTGCAGCTTAATAGAGGCAGCTTTCATTTCATCCAGATCTCCGCCTTGCAAACGAATTTCGATAGGCGCACCACCAGGGCCAAAGCCAGGTTCTTTAAAGGCGACATTAATTACATCGGCTGGCAGTTCACTCAATTCGCGCCAACGGTTTATTATTTCACTAATACGTGCATCACGAATCTCGGCACTAAGCAAATCAACACTCACTGTTACCAAGTGCGGGCCGCTTTCGTGGGCATCAGCATTTTCACCGTATTTAACGATGATATTCTTCACTAAATCCTGTTGCTCTGGCTGGGTTGGTTTAAACTCTTCATTGAGTTGTTGCAGACTGCGCTGTAGCTCCGCCGCCACCGTTTGGGTTTTGTGAAAAGGGGTACCTTGCGGCAATAGCACCCGCGCATCCACCTGATCACCATCCACCTCGGGAAAGCCTTGGAACTTCAACGTTCCACTGGTGGCCAATCCCAGACTCACTAGAAACAGCGCAATCACCAAACCGAACGTTAAATAACGCCACTCAATGGCCTTATCCACTAGACGTCCCATCCAGTTTTCCCGAAAATGCTCCACGCCATTTTCGAAACGCGCTCTAAAACCACTACTGCTGGCATTATGATGAGCCAAGGAATGATGCAGATGCGCGGGTAAAATCAAAAAGGCTTCGATCAAAGAAATCGTCAACACCGAGATCAACACTATGGGTATCACTTTCAATACCGAACCAATCTCACCGCTAAGAAAGGCCAGTGGCACAAAAATGGTTAAGGTGGTAAGAAAAGATGCCAGCACGCCCGGCGCCACTTGCGAAGCACCATCCACCGCCGCCTGTAGGCTGGTCTTGCCCTTGGCGTGGTGACTGGCAATATTTTCCGCTAACACAATGGCATCATCCATCAACAGACCTAAGGCAACCAACAGGGCCACCAACGAGATCATGTTGATGGATTGCCCCATAATGCCCATGATAAAGAAGCCACCCAGGAATGAGATCGGCAAACCCACCGCCACCCAAAAGGCAAAGCGTGTACCAAAAAATAGCCACAAGGTCAGCCCCACCAAAATAAGTCCTTGCCAGCCGTTTTTCACAATCATCTGTAATCGATCTGATACTAATGAGGCCATATCCTGCGTTAAATAAAGCGAAACCGTGGGAGGTGTAATAGCCTGCTCAACGGCCAGGGCGCTCTTTACTGCTGCAAAAACATCGAGTGTATCTTCGCTGCGGTTCTTGGTGACGTTGAGCAAACAGGCACGTTCGTTATTGAACATTACCTGGGTCTCTTCATCGGCAAAAGTATCGGTAATGGTAGCGATATCACCCAGGCGCAACACCGCACCGCTATCACTGGCTACCACTATCAAATCTTCAAATTCGTGCGGAGAATGACGTTGTTCAGCAAAACGTAACAATAGTTCCTGCTCACCGCCACTAATCTCACCCAAAGGTTGATCCAAGCTTTGGCGACGAATAGTCTCGGCAATATTTGATGCCGAAAGGCCATATTGGCGTAGAGTATCGGCCTTTAATTCGATACGAATCTGATGCTCAGAAAAACCACTAATAGAGATTTGTGGAATATCACCGCGCGACAAAAAACGGCTTTTCAGATCTTCACAATACTGCTTGAGATGCGCCGGACTCATGGGGCCAGTCGCGGCAATGGAGACCACCTGGTCGGTGCGATTCAACTCCTGAACAATCACTTTCTCAGCAAGTTCAGGAAAAGTCGTTACCGCATCAATAGCGCTCTTAAGATCATCAAGAAACACCTGACCATCCGCGCCTTCCTGAATATCGGCAAAGGCTATAGCAACACCCTCCCGCGCTTCGCAACGTAGTTCGTCCAGATTACTCACGCTATCCAGTGCATCCTCAATGATGCGGCAGATGCCATCCTCTACCTCCTCGGCAGTAGCACCAGGGTACGGCACACTGATCTGCACCATACCCGTGGTAAACTCAGGGAAGGTCTCGCGCTTCATGTCGGGCAGCGACATCAGGCCCATTACAATCAGAATCAGCATCAATAGATTGGCCGCCGTCGGGTGGCCTGCGAAGAAACGAATCATCGTCTACTCCTCATTTTCAGCAGGCTTAAGCAACATGCCCTGTACTGCTGGAATCAAGTCGGAAACGATGACCCGATCACCGGCTTCAATGCCCTTGGCACTGGTGACAAACCCCGGTTGGCGCAGAAACACCTCAACCGTGCGTAACGCCAACCGTTGCTCCTGATTAATCACATAGACTTGATCACCATGCAGCGCCTGCCGAGGAATCACAATCTGATTAGCATGCGTTGAGCCTTCTAACAGCACACTGACATACATGCCTTTCACCAAAGGCGGTCGCAGTGGCGGCAGTGCGCCCAAGTAAGGCTCGTCCACCGCCACTACCGCACCCACTGTGCGGGTTTGAGCATCTATGGCGGCATTGGTACGCACAAAGCGCGCATCCCATTCTATCGGATCACCGTTATGTAACAATTGCACCTTAGCCTTAAGCTTCAACATCTGTGGGCCAGGCATCTCACCCCGCGCCTGCATCGCCTTAATATCAATGGGCTGCAATAATTGAGAGAAATGCTCCAAAGGAAACTGGGCCTCAACCTCAGCTTGATCCATATCATCCAACACCGCCAACACCTCACCAACACGAATGTATTGATCCAGCTCCACATTCACCTCGGCGAGACGGGCATTAAACGGCGCGATAAAGGTAGTACGCTCAAGATTGAGCTGCGCCTGCTCCAGCTGAGCTTGCTGCTGGGCTTGCTGTGCCTGTAGCACTAGTTTATCCGAAGGCAAAAGTTCGAGGTTGTTTTTGATATTTTGCACCTGTTGTTTTTGTGCCAAATAAGCGCGCTCCTGAGTATCAAGCTGACTACTGGAAACGGTGCCCTGCTTGGCCAGTGTCTTTAGGCGTTGCCATTCTTTCTCAGCAGAATTGTACACCTCCTGCTCAATTTTCAATGATGTATTGAGATTGCCCTCTTGTGATTTCAAGTGTTTGAGCTGTGCCTCAGTGGCCTGAATTGCAGCCTTAGCCTGCACCAGTGCTAACTGGTAATCGGCCCCATCCACACGCAACAGAGTTTGACCCTTTTCAATCACCATCCCGGCGCGAAACTGACTAGGTAGCTCCACCACCCTCCCCTGTACCTGGCTAACGGCTGACCATACTCGCGTTGGCACCACACTGCCATTGCCCACCGCCACCGGAATAACATCTTGAGCTTGCACGGTAATAAACCGCACGGGTGTAGCATGTTCACCCTGTTCCTGGCGCGGCGGTTCTTGTTTGCCGCCAGACATAAGCATGAAAATGACAACCCCCAAGGCAATGGCGGGGATAATTAATAAACGGCGTTTATTCTTAATCATTGGGCGACCTTTTTTGTTTTCTGGGAAGACTTACGAAATAGTTTAACCCTATCTAGCCAGTTTTTGTAACAAAAGATTTTGTCAAACCAAGTGTTATAGAATCAAGTCATTGCTTCGCGACAATGTCATGGTAAATCACTATACTTTGACATAATGCCATTCAGCCGGCACCGCTTAAGGTGGGGTCAACTCCGGGGGAACAATGAGGGACAGACCCTGAGATATCCTCACGAAATATTACTTAATTTCAAAGAATTCTGGTCTCCATTATGCGCCGATCAGAGTTGGCAACTGCTGCGGGTAGCCCTGCCTGTCGGTGGGCGGACCATCACGTTCTATGAAGAAGTGCATCCTCAATCAAGGCTGGGGAATCGAAAAATTCAGCATCAGTTTTTGGCTAAGCTGGCGACCATAATTCCAGCCACAGCTCGTCCGACAGTTGTCGCCGATGTGGGATTTAGAAAACCGTTCTACCGCTATGTTGAAGAGACACTGGGGTGGCATTAGGTTGAACGAATTCGACTCATGAATAATCTCCGTTATCAAACACCACCTTAAAACCATCCCCGGCGGCGAAAAAACAGTAGCATCAAGCCTGCTATTGCAACCATAATCAACCACACCAACAGGTAACCGTAAGGCCAACCCAGCTCTGGCATACTCCAGGGGCCAGCACTACGATCGAAGTTCATGCCATAGACACCAACGATGAAAGTCAGCGGAATGAAGATGGTGGCAATCACCGTCAATACCCGCATAACTTCGTTCATGCGATTGCTAACGCTGGATAAATAAATATCCAGCATACTGCCCGTCATGTCGCGGTAGGTCTCCAGCAGATCCATCACCTGAATCGTGTGGTCGTAACAATCACGAAGATAAACCAGTGTATCTTCACGCACCAATCGGTGATCGCCGCGCACTAGCTGGTTGATCACCTCGCGTTGCGGCCACAACATGCGTCGCAACAAAATCAGCTCACGCTTGAGAATGTGAATTTTTTCCAGAGTATTGCGAGTGGTGACTTCGAGAATCTGCTCTTCGACTTCTTCCATTTGCAGACCAAAGTTTTCCAACACTGGAAACCCCTGATCGATCACCACGTCGAGCAGGCTATATAACAGAAAATCAGCACCCCGTGAACGCAGTCGGCTGCTATTATCCTGCAGCCGTTTGACGATCGGTTGAAAGGGAGCAAAATCTCCTTCACAGAAACTGATTAGGAAGGTTTTATTCAAGAAGAAGCTGGCCTGATACACAGCAACAAGATCTGCTTCCATCACCGGCACACTCATGACAATAAATAGCTGGTCATCAAAGGGCTCAACTTTAGGCCGTTGGCCGGTATTCAGCACATCCTCCAACGCTAGCGAGTGTAACTGAAAGGATTCCCCAAACTCGCGCAACGCTGCTTCTGTGGATTGACCCTGTACATGCACCCAGGTCACGCTATCCCGCTGCAGATAGGGGCTACACTCAGAAGCAGTCACATCATCCCGTGTCGTAATTTCATCCGCAGAATAGTCAATCAGTCGAATCCGCAGCGGTGCCGCTTCAGTCGCTGGCACCTCTGTTAGCGTGCCCGGTGGCGTCCCCGGCGGGTGATAGCGTTTGGTAAAAAATGCCATGTTTTAAAGTTCCCCGTTATCCAAGAATTAAAAAAGCGTAAACCATAGAAATAACAAATAACAGGTTCAGCCTACCCAACTTAGACTCTTTAAGCTAGCAGAATAACAGGCTACCTTGCTTACAAACAGACCAAAGACAACGCTTTACTGGGTCGCTATCTTGCCGGCAACGCTTACGATAAGCATAAGAGCAAGCGGATGGATCGTGTTATATCAAATCCACACCTTATCTCATTCCCACGCTCCAGCGTGGGAATGCATATCTGACTCACCACTGCCGACAAACCTCCAACAACCCAGACTGTCCCAAATAATTTCTGGCGCTGGAATAGCGCCAATGTTCTGCTTTGTCAACATAGCCCCGTTTCACCGGGTTATGGTGAATACATTTAACCTTTTGACGCATCATGGATTCCCCTTGTATTAATTCAGGATGTACACCTTGTTGCCAAAACTGATAAGCCCTGTCAGCTTTGTGCGCTTTTTTGTAAAATGCCAATTGATCCAAAATAGCGTTTACCTTGTTATCATTGAGGTAACGAATTATTTTTTTAACTGTAAACGATTTCAATTACTGTGTAGACCACTTGCTGAATTTCCTTTCGACTTCTTCTTGACTCAATGCACCTTCAGTATCAGCTCGAGAAATATCCCTCTCTGAATCTTTTCAACTGCATAAAAATGATATTGCACATCTTCCAATGTGCATTCATCTGGCAATTTATCGAGAAGTGATTTCACTTCGTCTTTTGTTGAATTCATGATTGCCTCGCAAATTTTTCTTTCATCTAACTCCATAATGATTTTATGTGTGCGAGGGAATACACATTACAAAAATCATTTTACCGTTAAATGTTGTTAAATTTATTATCTCCCAGAAAAATAATATAATAAATATATTAGCCCTCTTTAAAAACTTAGTCAGCAATTTTTAATTTAAAATATTGCTACGAGTGCAACGATACTACAATCTACGATTACTCAACTTGTAGAGCTAGCTTGTATTTTTTCATGTATCTATTTTGCGTTATTTAAAATATCTTTTACTGAACGATTACTGTATTCCCCTCTGTCGAGTTGGTCAAAACCATGGGTTACTTTTAATTGTAAACGCTCTAGTTTCATTTGTTCGTATTCGGCAGCTGAAATCAAAACAGCAACAGGACGCCCGTGCTTTTCAATAGTTACCGGTTCTCGTTGCGCAGTATCCATCAATTCGCCAATATTTACCCTAGCTTATTTTACTGCAATATTAATCATAATTATACTTCGGAAAGCGGTCGTTAGGTACATAATGTACTGTAGTGCCTTTATCCGTGCTTCTATCGCAACTTACTACACATAATTCCAAGTGCTGAGCATTTCCGCCTGAACCCAATGAGTAGGACAAAAAGCGGTATTCCTTCTGAAATTGGATTAAGCGCTGCTTGTAACTAATTGTTATGTGGTTCCTGGGCGCGGATAAAAAATCTTTACATGGTTGAGTGAGCTATAAAATTATATGTAGTAAATTGGGAGAAAATGAAGAGAAATATACTGTCGGAAGGGCTTAGCTTTACATAACATTACCATTTAGTTTTGCGCGTAAATAATGAAAAAGCAGTGCTTTGGCGTAATGAAGAGGTTATACAACGATGGCAGCAATTGTTTAATCTACCTGTTTTAATTGTACGGTACCGTGACCAGAAAACGACGTCTGCAGAAAATAATGTCGCTCAACAAATAATTGACCAGTGGCGTGAAAGGCTGATGGACTTGTCCTGGTACATGAGAATGTTAAACGAACATCTCGCACGAAAGGCTAATGCAGAAGATAACTGAAAAGGTAGATTCTGGGCCATCGGGTCAGAGGAGGCAAAGCCTCCGTCTGCCCACAGAACCGCACGTACGGGTCCGTATACGGCTCCTCAAATAAGACGAACCCATTCACGAAGTTCAAACCAGTGTGACAATTTACGATCCGAGCGTATGGCTTGGCCCATTTCAACAATGAACCAGTGATTGGAATACGCCTTCGATGCGGCAATCGTTTTAGAAAGTGCCCATCGTTTTCGGTTCGTGAAGACCGCATTT
>CALZHW010000082.1 GCA_945787125.1 uncultured Ectothiorhodospiraceae bacterium | reverse complement strand
TCTGTCACTGAAAATACAATTACAATTAGAGGCAAAACAAATAAAGAAGAGAAGGAAGAGAAGGGCGATTATCACCGATGTGAAATATCCAGCGCATCTTTTAGTCGAATGATAACGCTTCCATCAGAAGTAGATGTTGAAGGAACAAAAGCGAAAATGACCAATGGTGTCTTAGAAATCACTTTGCCAAAAGTTGAGACTAAAAAACGTCATTCAGTTGAAGTTGAATAAACCCAATAGAATATCAGTAGAATATTAGTGAATGGAACTAACTTACAAAGAGGATTAAATGATGGCAGCAAAAAAGCCGCGAAAGAAAGAGGGATCCGTACGTGCTGTTGAGGAATTGATCGAAACGTTGATCACGCCTGAAGATCGACTAGAAATGATTTCTGAGGCGGCATATTATCGCGCTGAACAACGTGGTTTTAATCCGGGAGAAGCAGATCAAGACTGGCTTGAAGCAGAAAGGTTGATTGATTCTATGCTGATGAATGAAGCCGAAAAGGCCACTGAGAACGCGTAATGTTTAGGCTAATCTAATCACTTGACCATATTTTATTTTCTGTATTAATCTATTCCAAGAGGTTATCGTGATTATTCAAACACATCACAAAATAGTTCTGGTATTAGCTATTGTGTTATTAGTAATTTTAATCTTTGTTGCACCTGAGTTATCAGGTGCCTAGGAGCCTGTCCGAGAATGGAGAACCTACTGCGGAAAATTTATTTTGACCATTTTTTCCGTTCATTTTCGTTGAATAGAATGACTATTCGCCTCAAATGAACGAAAAAACTGCTCTAAAATAAATTTCCCTCGCTACGGCTCCCATTCTCGGACAGGCTCCTAGGAGTCTGTCCGACACCCTATTTTTCTAGTTATAATCGAGTATAAAGGTGATACATTCATTCTTGTTAGACAGAGTCGTAAGAATAATTATCTTATCTCTGTTTCTTTTTACCTTCGTTAGTGCTGACGACTTTTCTTCAGCACGTAAAGATATGGTAAATGAAATTCTATTAGATGTTAAAAGAACTGAATTATCAACCGGAAAAGATAGCCTAAATAGTCGCGTAGTTGATGCTCTTTATGGTGTTCCACGTCATAATTTTGTTCGCCCAGGTGACGAAAAGTATGCTTATGAAAACAGGCCGTTGCGCATCGGCTATGGTCAGACCATTTCTCAACCTTATATTGTTGCCATAATGACCGAGCTGCTCGATATCAATGCAGGTGACAAAATATTGGAAATTGGTACGGGGTCAGGATATCAGGCAGCGATACTCTCTGTTTTAGCGAAATCTGTATTTACCATAGAAATTATTGAACCACTAGCGAAACAGGCAAGGATTCGATTGTCTCGTATGGGTTTCGATAATGTTCAAGTTCGGTTGGCAGACGGCTATTACGGTTGGCAAGAGGAAGCCCCTTTTGACGCTATAGTGGTTACCGCTGCAGCGACTCATATTCCGGCGCCATTACTGAATCAATTAAAACCGGGTGGAAAAATGGTTGCCCCGGTGGGTAGCCAATTTTTTACCCAACAACTTATGTTGATTGAAAGGTCATTAGACGGTACGGTACGCACTCGCCAAATTCTACCGGTTTCTTTTGTTCCTTTGACCGGTGTGCATTAGATAACTATGTGGCTCCCACGCCATAATGTTAACACTGCTCCACTTTTAGCAATATTTCTAATTTCTGCACTGACACTTGCCTACGAAGTTCTGCTGACACGTTTGTTATCCATTATTCAATGGCATCATTTTGCCTATATGATTATCAGTATCGCTCTGCTGGGTTATGGGGTGAGTGGAAGCTTTTTAGTGGTATTTCAGGACAGGCTAAAAGGCCACTTTGTTTATAGTTTCGTTACCAATATCATTTTGTTTGCACTAAGTAGTGTTGTTTGTTTTCTGTTGGCGCAACAATTTCCGTTTAATCCATTGGAGTTATTCTGGGATAGTTCGCAGTGGTTCTGGTTGTTTTGTCTCTATTTTATGCTTTTTCTGCCATTCTTCTTTTCTGCAAACTGTGTTGGATTGGTATTTCTTTGTTATAGAAACAAGATCAACATTTGTTATTCTGCTGACCTGATTGGTGCTGCAACAGGTGCATTAGCTGTTGTCGTTATACTCTATTGGTTTTTCCCTTCCGATATTTTACGGATTATCGCTTCTGGCGCTGGAGTGGCGGTGATACTTACGTCTATCAATCAGAACCTTAATCGCAGGATGGTAGTACTCGCATTAGTCATATTTATTGTTCCCTGGTTATTGCCAAAATCATGGTTTGCATTAAACCCTTCGGAATACAAACCACTCAGTCAAACATTGCAAATTACAGGTGCTCAGCTTGTTAGTGAAAAAAATGGACCAATGGGTCTATTATCCATCGTAGAGAGTCCAACGATTCCTTTCCGTCATGCGCCTGGTTTATCGCTTACAAATCTGTTTGAACCACCCCAACAATTAGCGCTGTTCTCAGATGGTGACAGTATGTCGACCATTACGCAATTTCAAGGTGATATGTCAAAATTAGGTTATTTGTCGAACATGACATCCGCTCTGCCATACCATATTCAGCACAAGCCAAGTGTATTGATACTCGGTGCAGGAGGTGGCGCTGATGTATTACAAGCTTTGTATCATCGAGCAAAAAACATAGATGCGGTAGAGCTGAATGAGCAAATCGTAGAGCTAGTGACAAAGGAATATGCCGCTTTTTCTGGTGACATTTATAGCCAGAATAATGTTCACATTCATACTTCTGAGGCACGCAGTTTTCTCGAGTCGACAAAACAACATTACGATCTGATTCAAATGGCGTTAATAGACTCTTTTGCCACATCGTCGGCGGGTTTATATGCACTTAATGAGAGTTATTTGTATACAGTCGAGGCGATAACGCTTTATTTGAGTCATTTGACTGATGGTGGTGTTTTGGCCTTAACACGTTGGATTAAACTACCTCCTCGAGATACGCTTAAATTGTTAGCGACAGCTAAACAATCTTTAGTTGATCTGGGTGTCTCAAATCCTGAACAACATATTGCACTTATACGTAGCTGGAATACGGCAACACTGATCGTAAAAAGAAATCCACTCAGTGTTAGTGATATTCAGAATATCAAGGATTTTTGCAAAACTCGTTCATTTGATGTGGCATATTATCCGGGTATAACCCGTGAAGAGTCAAACCAATATAATGTGTTGTCGCAACCTCATTATTTCACTGCTGCAAAAGCTTTGTTGTTGTCAGAAGCTGAAGACTTTTTTGATAGTTATAAATACGACTTAAGGCCCGCTACCGATGATAAACCCTATTTTTTTAATTTTCAAAAATGGGAGTTCTTGCCTGAAATAATTAGCCTGCCAGCTAATCAGGGGCTATCATTAATCGAATGGGGTAGCATTGTTCTTGTGCTTACTCTTTTGCAAGCATTATTGGTAAGTTTAATTTTAATTTTGTTGCCGTTGTGGTTTTATTATAGAAAACAGGTAAATCAAACAAAAGAAAGCCACTTAAATACGTTTATTGTTAGCTATTTCATACTACTGGGTGCCGCTTTTATGTTTGTAGAAATAGCATTCATCCAAAAATTTGTGCTGTTTTTAGGTCATCCTACCTATGCTATTGCAGTGGTACTTACTGGATTTTTGTTATTTGCTGGAGTAGGTAGCAACTATTCGAAAAAATGGTCGATGCCACAAGCGATAAAAATTTCGGTTGGTGGTATATGTGTCTGTACCGTGATTTATTTAGTTTTTCTTCCAAATATTTTTCAATGGTTTATTGGCAGCAGTGATATCGTCAAAATTATTCTGTCTCTTTTGATGATATTTCCATTGGCATTTTTCATGGGTATGCCATTTCCATTGGGATTGAATTTGCTCGGAATGATATCCCCAAACACGATACCTTGGGCGTGGGGAATAAATGGTTGTGCATCAGTGGTAAGTGCTATTGCTGCAACTTTAGTCGCACTCAATTTTGGTTTTACGATAGTGATAATCATGGCGCTTAGTTTCTATCTTCTGGCTGGGTTGTTTTTTGTTCGAACGTGCCGATGATTAATTCGGCTGTGTGTCTGTATGATCTGCTAGAATTAGAATATGGGCATCAGTATTTCATAGATAAATTGAGTATTTGAGTGCTTAAAAGCAATCCACTATAGACTCGATAGGTCTTCAAAGGTCAAGGAATTGTCAAATGGCATCCCACGGCACTAAAGAAGCGACAGCAAAGTTAGCCAATGAACTTCTGCAAGAACTCGAAGCTCTCGTCAAAGAGGTTCATCCTCATCATGCGTTGCAAGATTCCATTACATTAGATTGCAGTTTTGAGAAAAAACTCGGTCTCGATAGTTTAGCACGCGTTGAATTGATCACTCGCGTCGAAAAAAGATTTAAACTGGTTTTGCCTGAACGGACTTTTGTCGAGGCAGAAACTGCAAGAGATTTGCTCCGTGTTCTAGTTGGAGTAGATCGAAGTAGAGTTGATGCTTCTATATCAAATATTCGACTCGATAAACTGGGTAAAGCCAGTGCTGCACCGCTTGAGGCACAAACGTTAATCGAGGTTTTAAATTGGCATGTATTGAACCATCCCGATCGTCCACACATACAGATATATCAAGACGAAGGAGAAGGTGAAGTTATTAGCTACCAGCAGCTAAAAAACCGGGCGGAATCAGTTGGCGCAAGTTTACAGCAAAAAGGCATCATGCAAGGTGAATCTGTCGCTATTATGTTACCGAGTGGTCCAGACTACTTTTATAGTTTTTTTGGTATTCTTTTCGCGGGTGGTGTTCCCGTACCGATTTATCCACCGGCACGACCATCTCAACTCGAAGATCATATGCGCAGACATGTAGGAATATTGAGTAATAGTCTTGCGTCAATTCTCATTACATTGCCTGAAGCAAAAAGTGTCGCTCATCTGTTAAAGTCTCAAGTTCCCAATCTAACGCAAATTGTAACTGTTGATGAGCTTGAGTCAGAAAATGCTGCATTAGTCCCTATGTCAATGACAGCACAAGATATCGCATTTTTACAGTACACGTCCGGTAGTACAGGCAGCCCAAAAGGTGTCGTACTTACGCACGAAAATTTATTGTCAAATATTCGTGCAATGGGGCAAGTTGTGAAAGCTGGTCCTCAAGATGTGTTTGTCAGTTGGTTACCCCTCTATCATGATATGGGGTTGATTGGCGCATGGTTAGGCAGTCTATATTTTGCTGCATTGTTTGTTAATATGTCTCCCTTGAGTTTCTTGGTAAGACCCGAGCGTTGGTTATGGGCTATTCATCGTTATCATGGAACGCTTTCAGCATCACCAAACTTTGGTTACGAATTTTGTCTAAAACGGTTAAAACATGAAGAATTAAAGCGCTTGGAACTCAGTTCCTGGCGATGTGCATTTAATGGTGCAGAACCGGTGAGCCCTGAGACGCTCTTACGTTTTATTGATTATTATGCAAAATATGGATTCTCACCAAGCGCCATGATGCCGGTATATGGATTGGCCGAATCATCTGTTGGCTTAGCCTTTCCTCCTGTTGGCCGTGGGGTTGTTGTTGACACTATCGAACGTAATACATTTATGCAAGCAGCACGTGCACAACCGACACATTATGAAGATAGCCGAGCATTACGCTTTGTCTCTAGTGGGCCTCCATTACCTAACCATGAGATTAGAATAGTTGATCAGGCGGGCAACGAAATGCCTGAGCGAGTAGAGGGGCGGCTCCAGTTCAAAGGACCATCCTGTACCAGTGGTTATTTTCGCAATCCTGAAAAAAACCAAACGCTTTTTTATGATGAGTGGCTGGATTCTGGCGATCTAGCTTATATTGCCAACGGTGAAATCTATATAACCGGGCGCACCAAAGATATCATTATTCGTGCGGGCCGCAATATTTATCCACATGAACTTGAAATGGCGATTGGAAACATCGCTGGAATTAGAACTGGACGCGTTGTTATCTTTGGTAGTGAAAACAAAAAGACGGGCACAGAGCGATTAATTATTATGGCAGAAACCAGAATTCATGACCCAGCGAAATTACAAGAACTGCATGGCGAAATTAATAGTATAGCCACAGATTTGATTGGTGCACCACCGGATGAGATTATTATGGCACCACCAAATAGTATATTGAAAACATCAAGTGGAAAACTTCGAAGAGCAGCAAGCCGAGAAATGTATGAGCAAGGGAAATTGGGTAAAGCACAACCAACTGTTCCTTTGCAAATTGTTCGTATAACCGTTTCTAGTATATTGCCACAGCTTAAAAGATCTTTACACTATTTTAAAACGGTGGCTTTTGCTGGTTATAGCTGGTCTATATTCTATTTGTTGGCACCCATTGTCTGGTTAGCAGCATCTTTTCTGCCGAGTTTATCTGCGCGTTGGTCAATTATGCGTGGCTGCATTAATTTGCTTGCCAAATTCACAGCGACGTCTATTACGCTCAAAGGAGAAGAAAATATTCCTCAAGATGGAAAGCCCTATGTGTTAGTGGCTAACCATTCAAGTTATTTGGATAGTTATGCATTGGTGAGCAAACTTCCGCCACTTTTTAGCTTCGTTGCTAAGGCAGAATTAGCTCAAAGTTTTCTTACTCGGACTCCATTAAAAAACATCAATACAGTTTTTGTTGAACGCTTTGATATAGAGCGAAGTACTCAGGAAATTCAACATGTAGTTGAACTATTGAAAAACGGGCAGCCACTGCTTTTTTTTGCAGAGGGCAGATTTACCCGTGTTCCAGGTTTAATGCCATTTCATTTAGGCGCATTTATGGTTGCAGAAGAAGCGGGTGTACCCGTTATACCTATCGCAATACGAGGTACACGCTCCATTTTACGTTCTGATTCGAGATTTCCACATCACGGTGCTATCAATATTGAAATAGGTCCTGCACTCTTGCCGCTAAAAGCTGACAAGGAGTACAATCACTGGAAGGTAGCAATCGACTTGCGTGATCGTAGTCGGGAGTTTATCAAAAGACATTGTGGTGAACCAGATTTGGCTTAGTAGTCACTAGGAGGCTAAAATTGAAAACATTATTATTCATTTTTATCACTTTGTTTACCGTTACCTTTCTCGTGAGTTCCAATGCCACCGGAGCGGGTAACCCACAAGTGATATTGCTCAATATTGATGGCGCGATTGGTCCTGCAACGCAGGATTACATCGAACGCGCATTGGATGCAGCTAAAAGTCGCAATGTTGAATTGGTAGTGATCCGCATGGATACACCGGGTGGATTAGATTTGGCAATGCGATCTATCATAAAAAATATCACGACTTCCACAATACCGGTCGTTAGTTACGTTTCACCCAGTGGCGCGCGTGCAGCCAGCGCAGGCACTTATATACTCTATGCAAGTCATGTGGCCGCTATGGCGCCTGGAACAAACCTGGGTGCTGCAACGCCAGTACAAATAGGCGGTATACCATCGCCAACGGATATCGGTAAAAAGAAAGATAAAGAAAAACCTGAAGTAGGGGGTGAAGATGCCGCCAAGCAGAAAGCAATTAATGATGCTGCTGCGTATATTCGAAGCCTGGCACAACTCCATGGGCGAAATCAAATATGGGCAGAAAAAGCGGTTCGTGAAGCAGCAAGTTTGCCTGCCAATGAAGCATTAAAAGAAAATGTTATTGATTTAATTGCCGCAGATATAAATGATCTGTTGAAGCAGTTAGATGGGCGTGAAATCGTTGTTCAGGGAATAAAGCGAACGCTAAAGACTGATGGAGCGGTGCAAGAGATCATTAAGCCGGACTGGCGCAGCAATCTGCTTAGCGTAATTACTAATCCCAATGTGGCTTATATTCTCATGTTGATTGGTATTTATGGCTTGATATTAGAGTTTTACAACCCAGGAGCAATCGTGCCAGGAACCATTGGTGCCATTGCGTTAATACTCGCATTATATGCCTTTCAAATGTTACCCATTAACTATGCAGGCATGGGGCTGATACTGTTAGGTGTTGCACTCATGGTTGGCGAAGCGTTTCAACCAAGCTTTGGAATGCTTGGCATTGGGGGAATAATCGCCTTCGTGTTTGGTTCAATTATTCTAATGGATACTGATGCAGCAGGATTCGGGATTAACATTGCTGTAATCATCAGTTTCGCAGTAATAAGTGTTTTAATTCTTGTGTTTGTTATTAGTTTGGCATTAAAAGCACGACAAAGACCCATCGTTAGTGGAATGGAAGAACTTTTTGGCAAAGAAGCGACAGTATTAAATGATTTTGATCACGAAGGATTGGTTTTAATTCACGGGGAAAATTGGCGTGCGGTTAGTGAAACTGCACTACATAAAGATCAGCAGGTAAAAGTGATTGATGTAAACGGTATTACCCTTAAAGTAGCTGCAATAGAGCCAGCTGATAGAGTAGCTGCTCAAACAGAGGAGAAGTGATCATGGAGTATTCATTCACCATAGAGACCGTATTTATAGTTCTTTTAGTTTTAGTGATTCTCTTTTTCGTCAGTGCAATTAAGATTTTGCGTGAATATGAGAGAGGTGTTGTATTCTTGCTCGGGCGATTTTGGAAAGTTAAAGGCCCTGGTTTTATAATCATTATTCCAATCATTCAAGAGATGGTGCGTGTTGATCTGCGCATTATTGTCATGGATGTCCCAAGTCAAGATGTGATATCTCGTGATAATGTTTCAGTTAAAGTTAATGCTGTGGTCTATTTTCGTGTTATTGATCCTGAGCGAGCGATTATACAAGTCGAAAACTACTACGAAGCCACAAGCCAATTGGCACAAACTACCTTACGATCGGTATTAGGCCAGCATGAATTAGATGAAATGTTGGCAGAACGAGAACGACTTAACACCGATATTCAGGCTATTCTGGATCAACAAACCGATGCCTGGGGAATCAAAGTGAATAATGTAGAAATAAAACACGTTGACCTGGATGAAAGTATGATCCGTGCTATAGCCCAACAAGCTGAAGCAGAGCGCGCCCGACGCGCCAAGGTGATACATGCGGAAGGGGAAATGCAAGCATCCGAGAAGCTATTAGAAGCGGCAAAAACACTCTCTAAGCAGCCACAAGCGTTACAACTACGTTATCTGCAAACGCTAACTGAGATTGCTGGAGATCGATCTAACACGATTGTTTTTCCATTGCCTATGGATTTAATAGAGTCGCTGCTAAATGTGAAGCAGAAAGATTGATGAATTATCGTGTCGATCACTAGTCAATGTTCTTTTTCGTGTGAAACTTCTTAGGTATCCTGGCAAGGCACTGATAGCCGCCGGTTTTGTCAGTAGCAAATAATAGATGTTAATAATAAACTAACCGTCGACCCTATGAGGTTGAAACGTTCCGCCTGAGCAAACCCAGTTTGACTTACAATAAAGGGGTCAGAGCCCTTTACATAAAACTTTGCCAGAGTTAAAATACATTATTTTATAGCCGAGAGGGTAGAGTAATGCCACGTAAACCTAGGTTTTTCTTGCCAGATATCCCCGTTCATATCGTACAGCGCGGCCATAGCCGGGAGCCGGTGTTCTTTAAGGACAATGATTATCGCGCCTACCTCGGCTGGCTGATGGAGGCTGCAACCCACTATAGCTGTGCAATACATGCTTATGTGCTGATGACCAACCACATCCATATCCTTGCTACTCCGAAAGATAAACATGGCATCAGCCTGATGATGCAATACATTAGTAGGCGTTATGTCCCCTATATAAACGCCTCCTATGGAACAAACGGCACTATCTGGGAAGGGCGCTACAAGGCTTCGCTAATTCATGATGAACAATACTTACTTATCTGTATGCGGTATATAGAATTAAACCCTATTCGTGCCGATATGACCAAGAGCCCTGGCTACTATCGATGGAGCAGCTATCGAGCCAATACCCAAGGCAAAGAGGATAAACTACTCACCGCGCATCCATTGTATTTAAGTCTGGGGGAAACAAATGCCAGCCGACTGGAAGGGTATAAAGTGTTATTTAAGGCGCATATTGAGGAAGAAGATCTCAAGGATATACGTGCTGCCTGGCAGACGGGTACACCATTAGGAAATGAGTACTTTAAGGAAAAGATTGAGCGTAAATCGAACAGTAAAGTGGGGCAGGCAAGACGTGGGCGGCCTAAAAGGGCTCTGACCCCTTAATTCTGCGGCTGGATTGAATACTATGGTGCATTTTTCAAATCTGAGTTGCTGTTTCTGGTGCATCATCTCGATAAGCTGGTTTGTCGATGGGTGATCAGGAAATACAAGAAGCAAGGTAGTAATTTCAAGAAAGCAGATAATTGGGTGAGGCGCATAAAAAGTGCAAGGCCAAATTACTTTGTCCATTGGAGTCTGCTACGTGCTTGACCGAATGATAAGAGCCGTATGAATCGAGAGGTTCACGTACGGTTCTGTGAGAAGCTTGGGGGGTGGTTCCCCTTGCTTACTCGACCAAGGCAAGTTAACGCGGACAATTTACAGCTTTGTTTCTGTAGTGTAAGTCGCTACGCTCATTTTACACCACAGAAACAAAGCTGTAAATTGCCGGTTATTTGCGACGCTAGATATTTTAAAACCAAATAAATTCAATGACTTACCTAAAGCTTGACAACTACTCCAATGGCGTATACTCTTAGTGCATGATTACTGTCGCTGAAACTGAATCTTTTCAAAAGAAAATTATAAAACTACTTTCGAGTGAAGAGCTACATGATTTAATTGCTTATTTATCTGAACACCCTAGCGCAGGAGATCTTATTCAAGGAACGGGTGGCATTCGAAAACTTAGATGGGCAAGAGGCACTAAGGGAAAAAGTGGAGGTGTCCGAGTAATCTATTATTTTCATAGCGGATGATGCCACTTTATTTACTGGCAGTCTTTGGTAAGAACGAGAAAGCCAATATTTCTGCTGATGAAAAAATAATGTTATCAAAAGCAATTAAAGAACTAGTCGCATATTGGAGGCGAAATAATGGGCAAGGCATTCACTGAAATATCAGAAGGTCTTACAGAAGCGATAGACCATGCAAAGGGTAAATCAACGAAGGTTATCGAGCATAAACCTGAGTCAATTAATGTTAAGGCCATTCGTGAAAAAACCGGAATGAGTCAACAGAAATTTTGTGCTACATTTGGCATTTCTATCGGCACTCTTCGCCATTGGGAGCAAGGTCTTCGTTCACCAAGAGGGCCTGCAAGAGTTTTGCTTAAGGTTGTACAACATAATCCAAAAGCAATAATCAAGGCCATCGAGGAATAAAAATATAACAATTGGGTCAACGCAGGCAATTTTAAGCTTTGTTTGGATAAATGACTTCCAGGCATGTGAACGGCAACTATTTGAACCACCGCCGTCGGCCAAAATAAGCAGTTTGCATGGATTCTCATAGTCCTTATTGCCATACTGCCACCATTTTGAAATTGAGTGAGCTGCAAATTTTGCAGTATCATGTGATGTGCCAACAAATACACTTCCGCGATTAATGGTCGGCTCATAAATACCATAGGGTATGGCAATGCCAATGGGGCTTCCCTCATGTGCAAACAATTCTCGCATTGAGGCGATAGATTCAAATTGTTCATTTCGCTGGGGTGAAGTTGAATGTGAAATCAATTTGCGATTGACCTTCAAAGAGAAACCCATTTCCTTGAGAAGGCGTGACACTGTGCTAGGACTGACTTTAATACTATGACAACAAAGCGCTTCAGCTATTTTCTCGGTCGTGCGTCTGCTCCATTTTAAACCAGTGACAGGATCGCCAGCGGTATCATGTTCAAGTATTTCTTCAATAGCGGCAATTATTTCAGGTGTTTTTTTTTACCTCAGGCCGTCCTGCACCGGATGCCCGTACGCCTTCCCATTGAATATCTTGCTCCATCATTATAGGCGAAAGGATTAGAAATGTAAGATTATCTAATAATACTTGTATATAAGCGTAAAACGGGATTTATAACTAGAAACAAAAGTAGTAGATATCGACTAAGTGACTATATGGCAATCAAATATGTGATTTAATTGTTACGAGAACCCTTACTATGCTGACTTGGGTAAAGCCAAAATGTCGCCCACAGGAAAATTGGAGTATCAGGATTTTGGTATCTCTGCTCTTTATTATTTCTATCAACAGGAAAAGGCACATCATGGGATCGAAGCGTTTGCGAAAGCGGGTATAGGATTTATGAAAAATAATTCTGATCTCAATTTTGAACGAGTGAACAACAATCATGTGATGTTTGGCTTGGGGGCCGGATATGGTTTCGTAACCTGACATAAATAGCAGTTATGAATATTTAGTCTGCCAATAATGACACTTAATTATCCAAAAAACTCTCAAACACATTTAATAATGGGGCTATCCCCGTTCCATCAATAACATTTAATATATTGATAATTGGTGGAAATGAGTTGTCTCATATGATGTATATGCAATGATGGTTCACTCCTTGCTGTACTCTTGAATGAGCGCTTGAATGAGCGTAGTTTCGCACATCATTATGATGTAAGAATAATGATGCTATTCCTGATTGTTAAAAATAGAGAAGAGGGTATACGGATCATGAATAAATCAATGAACAGCTTGGGAATAATTTTACCTCTAGTATTAAGCCTTGCTAATGCAGCAATTGCCGCCGAGAATATTGAGCAGCGCCGTGAAGGGGCGATGAAAACTGCTCAGTCTTTTATGCAACAGCTAGGCAATACGATGAAGAGTAGCATGAAAAGCGGTGGCCCAGAGGCGGCGATTAAGGTCTGTTCCGAACAGGCTCCCGCTATTGCTGGTGAAATTTCTCGCAATAAAGGCTGGAAGGTCACCCGTGTTGGTACACGCGTACGTAATCCTATGCTAGGTATGCCAGATGCGTGGGAGCAGCAGGTTTTAGCAGAATTTCAATCGAGGCTCAACAGTGGCGAAGCATTGCAGCAGATGAGCTTTGCTGAAGTGGTAACTGAGCCCAATGGTAAGTATTTTCGTTTTATGAAAGCCATTGGCATTAAGCCTCAATGTTTAACCTGCCACGGCAGCGACAGTGATATTCCCCAAGCGGTACATGCGGTACTACGTATGCGTTATCCCAACGATGAGGCCACAGGCTACAAAGTGGGTGATCTGCGCGGTGCTGTAAGCATCAAACAAGCCATCAAGTCGATGTAGTGTTAATGGAAATGCTTCGCAAAGGTCTATTGAGTAAGATTGGAGAACGCTTATAGGCTTATTACTCACAATCGGAGTTCATATATTTTTCTTGTAGTTAGCGTTCGCAGTGGTAGGGCCTTATCGAAAGTGTTGGCAGCATTGATGCTGCCGTTAAGCCTGAATTCTCAGATCATGGCTATGGTTTCCGGTCTAATCGTTTACATTTTTTTAAGGGCAAGGGCGTTTTTATAACGCCCTTCCTTAGAGGACTACTTGTCGAACTGTAGTATAAATGAGATTGGTACTGCATTGCTGATACTGGGTAGTCCTGCCACCTCACGGAGTTTTTCTACGCCTGCTGTTAGAGCAAAGTCCTTGGCATGGATCAGTATCGGCTGGTAGGTGAAAACCTGCACACTTTCTTTGTTTAACCGCGAGACCAGCAGTTTTAGTTCCAGCTGTTTAGTTTGGCCGTGGAGGGTAAAGTCACCCATGACTGTGAGTTGCTTACTGCTGCCAGGCTGAATGGCGTCAATTTGTTGCATGTCTAACTGGGCATGGAAGCGGGCATCGGGAAATTTGACCACATTGAACAGCATCTCGCGCATCCGCTGGTCGCGGATTGGGATCAGGGTATCCACGCTGGATAAGTCGATAATGATTATGGCACCACCGCTGCTGTTGATTTCGCCATTTAACTTCCTGAAGCTGTGAATTTCCGCAACATCACCTTTTTTGATGGAGATAAAGTTTAATTGAGAATGCTGGTTGTTGAGTGTCCACTGGGCCATGGCGGGGCTAATGGTTGCTACCCAAAACAAACAGATAAATACAAACATTTTGCTCGCAAATACACCAGGAAAAAAGCGCTTCATGATTAATCTCCAAAAATTTTAAAGAATGAATTATATACTAGGTAAAATATACTCGCTATACTATCATTTCCGCCTATTGACTCAACTGTATATCTCGAATTTAATACCAACGTCGACATTGAGTTGTTAACTTAAGAGTCTCTCTGGTAATATATTATACCTCTACTCAATAACTTGATTAGCCTCAAGCTTATGTCATACTCAAGTTTCTGCTTTCTTCGCCAATCTGAATTTTTGTCCATATTTTCTCGTGGAAATAATATGCAACAGTGTTTACTGCAGGTTCTATCACTGCAACGATTCCACCTATCATAATATCCCCAGTCAATAAATAGACCACGGTAAAAGCCACAGTGAAATGCATAATTGCGAAACTAATTGTCTTACTCATGATAGCTCTCCTAAAAACGATTTAGCACATTTATAGTATTGTATATAATAGAGCCTCAGTGAAATCGTTTATATTTGTGATATATATAGGTAAAACCTATTATTAGCCAATCAATTTTTTCATCAGTTTTTGCTATATTATCCTAAAATCATCAGTTGGACGGCGTGTAGAGTCCGTTTTTATCGTGATGCGTCAACAAACGAATTTGTGTTTATTAATATCCTTCCAGTACACTTTAATATTTTGGATATTTTACCAAGAGAAAGTTGATTGTCTTGAAATAATGTCTACACTTTAAGTTACCTACATACGGAGATGGAAGGAGGTGGTTCCCGGCAAGAATAAATATGTGTGGAAGTCAATCGGGGAGAAATAAACGGCAGAATCTACAGCTTTGTTCTTAGTCGTATTAATCCCCTGGGGAGTTTATATAGACATGGAGAAAAAAAATGATTGATAATAAATTGTTGTCCTATTTTTGGGGTGTATTATTTGTACTGAGCACCGCCATAGTCTTTACGCCTAGCAGTATGGCACTTACATCGATGGAGGAACTGGGAAAAAAATTATTTTTTGATTCCAATCTTTCAACGCCAAAATTTCAAGCCTGTGCTATATGTCATCTACCTCAAGTAGGGTGGGCTGGTCCTGACATGTTTATTAATGCTCACGGTGCTGTGTATGAAGGTGCGGTGAAGGGTCGATTTGGTAACCGCAAGCCTCCCAGCGCAGCTTATGCTACCTTGAGCCCCATATTCCACTATAACGAGGGTGATAAGGAATTTGTTGGTGGTAATTTCTGGGATGGCCGGGCGACGGGAGAAGTATTAGGCAATCCAGCTGCAGACCAGGCGCTGGGGCCCTATTTGAATCCGGTGGAACAGAATAATCCTAGCAAGAAGGTTGTTTGCCAAAAGGTGGCAAATTCTCAATACGCGGACTTATGGCAAGAAGTCTTTGGCGAGCCTATCGATTGTGACTCTGACTTTGCTGTAAATAAAAACTACAATCGTATCGGTCTTTCGGTCGCGGAATACGAGGATTCGAGCGAAGTTAACCAGTTTTCTTCCAAGTTTGATTTCTTCTTGAAGGGCGATGTCGATTTGACTGCCCAGGAAATGGCAGGTCTGGCGCTTTTCAATGGTAAAGCCAATTGTTCAGTATGTCATACAAGTACACCGGGCCAAAATAATGTACCTCCGCTATTCACGGAATTCACTTTTGCTAACCTCGGCACACCCAAGAATCCGGAGAATCCTTTTTATCGTATGGATAAGGTTCGCCTCGATGATGGGTCACCCATCAATCCGGAAGGTAAAAGATGGATCGATCCGGGTTTGGGAGGTTTCCTGAAGACTCGTTCGGAGTGGGAGGATTTGGCGTTTGAGAACATGGGCAAGCACAAAGTACCGACTCTGAGAAACGTCGATTTACGTATTCGTGAGGGCTTCGTGAAGGCCTATGCACATAACGGTTTCTTCAAGAGTCTCGAGGGGTTGGTGCACTTCTACAATACCCGTGATGTTAAGGGAACCTGTCCCGATAGTACACCGGATGATCCCACTGACGACTTCACCGAGGCTAAGGCGCTAGACAATAACTGCTGGCCTTCTCCCGAGGTAAGGGACAACGTTAACACGGAACTGTTGGGCGATCTCGGGTTGAGCGAATCCGAAGAGCGTGCCATTGTCGCGTTCCTAAAAACCTTGTCAGATGGGTATAGGAGGCCTGAAACCGGCGAGAGTCTGTTTGAGTCTTACTGCATGGGTTGTCATGGTAGTCCTGACCCGGTCAACGCGTTACCCGCGCCAGTTGCGCCGCGTAAGGTTATTGGCGCACGGACCTGCTCAATCGAGGGAGCTATTAACGGCACCGCTGTATTCAGGAAAGGTGTCAGGCCGATGAGGTTTATGAAAGACTCGTTTACAGATGGCCAGATTATGATGATTTCTGATTATCTGAATTCATTCAATGGCATTATGGGAGAGCAGCGGTTCATCACTACCTGCGCTGGTTGCCATGGTATAGATGCCAGTGGTGGACGTGTCGATGAAGATGTGAAGGGCGAAGATGCAGGTGATATCATGGAAGCGATCAAGGATGAAGATCCGATGCGTTTCCTTAGATGTTTGCCTGATGATGATATTTTCGATATTGGTGGTTTCTTGCGCACACTAGAGCGCGACGATCATGGCCATAATGATGATCGTGATGATCGTGATGATCGTGATAGTCGTGATAGTCGTGATAGTCGTGATGATCATGATGATAACTTCCATTCTTTTCATTAAATTTTAATTAGCAGTATGACAATTTAAAAGGTCGCTCTTTTATTGGGCGGCCTTTTTGTTGCTCAAAGGTCAGGCTCTTAAGCGCCACACTTGAATTGATATCCTGTATGAAGCTCTCTGAAAAAACTCGGAAGATCAATGCGAGACCGAGTCAAATGATTTAAAATCAAATACTCTCTCACGATACCTTTAACCTAGAATAATCAGTTGGCGCGAATTTTTAGTGCAAGATATTGAAGTGCATAGTGAATTCAAGA
The DNA here is from genome assembly GCA_945787125.1 of uncultured Ectothiorhodospiraceae bacterium. Taxonomy (GTDB): domain Bacteria; phylum Pseudomonadota; class Gammaproteobacteria; order S012-40; family S012-40; genus CALZHW01. The sequence goes on along the minus strand of CALZHW010000082.1, from coordinate 57 downwards.
ATTGCGTGGTCACCTTATTGGTGATTAGCATATTTTTGAATTTGCTAGGTGCATCAA
>CALZHW010000081.1 GCA_945787125.1 uncultured Ectothiorhodospiraceae bacterium | reverse complement strand
ACGGGCATCTATGCGCATAACAAAGCGCTTTTTGTCAAGCAATCTGATAAAACTCCAAGAGGTTATTATTACCCTACAGGTGAACGTATTTTAGTTAATTATCAGGCGGCGCTTCAAATAAAAAAAGGCTTGGAACTCTATGTGGATTTTTCGGCGCTTGATATTGGCGTGGTCAATTATTTTAGAAATTTTAAATTTTATGTAGATAATTATAATTTTCTCGGTCTGGATGGCGTGGTGGTTTATGGTATCGGCGCACGAGTGAAATTTTAATGAAGACGATAAGTCACTTGTTAATTGCAGTGTTGTTAATCAACCTTGTCGCTTGCGAGTTTGCCCTTTCACCCTGGGAAACCGATGCGCATTGCCCGGGAGTTAGCGTGGAGGAAAACCTTCGTTTACTTAAAAAAATGGAACAGCAGCAAGGCGTAAAAGACCACTTTAAAGTTGCCATCGTTAGCGACGTGAGCCAATGGCCAGAAGCATTGCAAGATACTGTTGAAATCATTAATGATCGCGATGATATTGACTTTATGTTGTTATTAGGAGATTTGACTGAGACAGGTGTTAAACAGGAGTATGAGTGGACGTGCAAGGCATTAAGCCATTTGGAAAAGCCGGTGATTTCTGTCATTGGCAACCACGATGCATTGTCTTTTGGTAAAGAAATCTGGTTAGATGTATTTGGCCCTTATGAATATAGTCTTTCGTACCAATATACAAAATTTATTGCTTACAATGATAACAAATATGAATTTGAAGATGTTCCGGATCGAAACTGGTTGGCAGAACAAGCGGTATTGACAGTTGGTGAAGTACGCAATCACACTATTGGCATTTCACATATTGCGCCGTGGGACAACGAATTAAGCTTGAGCAAATATTTAAAAGATAATGGTTTCGATCATACACTGCATGGTCATGCCCATCGCTTCGACTATTGGCAATTAGCTGATGTTCAGTTACCGCATTATATCAATGCAGATAATAAAAAAATAAAGTACGGAGTTATGACGGTTTACACCGATAGTATCAGTATGGAAAACTGTGACCCGGATTGTGTGCCAGCAACCGTTCGAAACCGATGATGAAACACAATTAGATAAGGTCCAATTTAACTCAAATTGAGGACTATGCATGAAATCACAATCTCTTCCAGCAATAAAGTCTATTTCTATTTTTGGTGGTAGCAGCGCCACCGGTAAAGTCCTGATTAAATACGCGTTGAAAAAAGGTCTTCGAGTTAAAACGCTTGTACGCTATCCTGATTCACTCGGCGATAAGCTTGCAGGGAGCTGAGGTAGTGAAGGGCTCACTGGAGAATACCGACGACATAGACGCGAGCTTGAGCAATACTGATGTTGTTATTTGTTTATTTGGCCCACGTCCACCCTACACGGATATTTTTTGTGAGCAAGCGACGAAAGCTATTATTGCTTCCATGAAAAAAAACAATATAAATCGGTTGATTTGCCAAACTGGCGGAATGATTGGAGATTATCTAAATAATAGAACTTTTTTTTTAAAAAAATGATTTCATTATTCAATCAGCGTCTGCCGTTAATAGCGCGCGACCGTGCCGGGCAGGAACATCAGGTGGTTAGTAGTGGACTAAACTGGACAGTCATTAAACCGCCCAGGCTTGTTGATAAGCCTGCAACAGGGAAAGTACTTGCCGGTACCGATGTGAAGTTGGGTTTATTGTCATCACTAACGCGAGAGGATTTAGCTGATTTCCTTATCAATGAAGCATTGTCAGAAAACTATGTGAGTAATGCCATATTTATTAAAAATTGCACGTTCCTAAATCATTGAAAATTTACCTACAATGACGAAATCATTCTCAGAGTATTATTCTATTCAGCCCAGCAGAACTTTGATATGTGCTGCGACACTGCGTCCCAATGCCGATAGGGCGTAACCTCCTTCCAAAACAGAGACAATGCGGCCATTGCTGTAAGCCTCGGCAATCGTTTTGACTTCTTCCGTGACCCATGTGTAGTCTTTTTCCGTGAGGCGAAAATTGGCTAAAGTGTCTTCTTCGTGGCCGTCGAACCCTGCCGAGATTAGCATCAATTGCGGCTTGAATTTCTCCAACGGCTGCAAACAATGGGTTTGCACCGCACGACGGAACTCTTCCCCTGTGGTTCCCGCAGGCAGGGGAACATTGATGATGTGATCGTTGCTGTGGTTTGCACCGCTGTATGGATAGAAAGGGTGCTGGAAGGTGGAGCATAACAACACGCTGGGTCGATCCTTGAAAATGTCCTCGGTACCGTTGCCGTGATGGACGTCGAAGTCAACGATGGCCACCCGCTCCAATCCCCAGACGTCGAGGGCGTGAGCGGCACCGACGGCAACGTTGTTGAAAAAACAGAATCCCATGGCCCGATCGTGTTCGGCATGGTGACCCGGCGGCCGCACACTGCAAAACGCGTTTGACACTTCACCCTCCATTACCAAATCCACCGCCTTTACCACTGCTCCGGCGGCACGCAAGGCGGCGCTCAGCGTGTGTCTGTTCATAGCTGTATCGGGATCAATCCAAATCAGTTCCTCGTCTTTAGGGGCGAGCTGAAAGATACTTGAAAGGTATTGTTCATCGTGAACCCGGTTGAGCTGCATGCGAGTGGCGAGTGGGGCTTCATATTGGCGCAATAGCACATCAAGCCCACTAGCAATTAATTGATCCGAAATCGCTGCTAAACGCGCCGGACATTCCGGGTGCCCCGCACCCATTTCGTGGCGTGCACAATCGGGATGGGATATGAAAGCTGTGTTCACATAAATTCTCTGTGTAGGCAGTATAAATTAAATAATATCAATTTCTGCTGGTTCCTGGAACAAGATTCGATGTATCGATGCTCTATTAATCCTAACCCGGATAATTCATGAATTACACGATTTCTCGCTTGATCTTTGATTCTACAGAAAATTTTCTTCAATCGACCGTACGCACGGGTACGGCACTCAATCAGATAATCTTCTGTAGAATCAAATCTCTTCGCGATAATCTCGTGAATTCATGAAATATCCGGGCTAAATTAAAATATTAAATTCTCCAGGTTACATTGTCTGTTTCAATAACTTGCGCAGTGATTTGAGTGGCCGGGTATTGAGCACATCGTTCTTTTCCAGCCACCCGCGGCGGGCTTGGCCAATGCCGTAGCGTAGGTTATCGAAATCGAGGATAGAATGGGCATCGGAGTTGATGCTGACCAGTACCTCCTCTGTTTTGGCCATTTGGCAATAGGTATCCAATAGATCCAGCCGTTCCGGATGGGCGTTGACTTCGAGAAAGCAACCGCGCTGGCGTGCGTGGCGAATAATGCGCGGCATGTCGACGTCATAAGGTTCACGCTGTTGCAATAAGCGGCCGCTTGGGTGAGCTAAGATCGTGAAATGAGGGTGGTCCATGGCCCGAAGTATACGCTGGGTTTGCTTTTGTCGTGAGAGATGGAATTTGCTGTGAACCGCACCAATGACCAGATCCAGTTTGCCTAGTACCTCATCCGTCAAATCTAATTGACCATCTTCCAAAATATCGACTTCGATCCCCTTTAAGAGAGTGATCCCTTGCAGTTGACTGTTCAGGCGATCAATCTCTTCCATCTGCTTGAGCAGAGCGCGTTGATCCAGGCCATGGGCAACGGTGAGATGTTTGGAGTGTTCGGTAATGGCGATATATTTGAGACCGGACTTTTGTGCGGCAAGGGCCATCTCTTCGAGATTGTGCCGGCCATCCGTGGCGCGGGTATGGGCGTGCAAATCACCTTTTAAATCTTTTAGTTCGATTAGTTGCGGTAACAGGCCTTGGCTGGCCGTTTCAATTTCTCCGCGATTTTCACGCAACTCGGGTTCGATGTATGGCAAATCAACTGCTTGATACACTGAGACTTCAGTCTCACCCGCGATGCGCGTTATGCCCTTAAACACGCCATATTCATTGATCTTGAGACCGCGCTGCTGACCCCGGCGGCGTATGGCAATATTATGCGCCTTGGAGCCCGTGAAATAGTGCAGCGCCGCGCCAAAACTTTGCTGCGTAACAACTCGCAAATCGACTTGCAGTTTATTGGATAAAATTACGGTTGCCCGGGTTTGTCCTTTAGAGATGACCTGCTGAACCTCATCATAGACAACAAATTCCGCCATTACGGGAGGTGATGATTTAGCTGAGACTAGGATATCGATATCCCCCACCGTCTCTTTGCAACGGCGGTAGCTACCTGCGATAACCACCTTATTAACCCCCTCGATCTTACGTAGATAGGCCACCAGCGGTTCAGCGTATTGCGCAGCTGTAGCAAGTTTAAGGCGTTGGTCGCGCTGAACATGGGATTCAATGGCATCAAGCAAGCGTGTTTCTGTTTTTTCGCCAAAGCCTGGCAAGGTGCGGATGCGTTTATCTTTGGCGGCGCGGTAAAGCTGTTCGGGGGTGTGTATGTCCAGTTCGTGATACAAGGCGCTGACGCGTTTCGGGCCTAAGCCTTGTATTTTTAATAGCTCTGTCAGGCCCGGCGGGCTGGCTTTGCGCAACTTATCCAGGGCGATACTGTGGCCGGTTTCAACGATTTCAACAATCTTTGCAGCAAGATCCTTACCAATGCCGGGAAGTTGGGTAAGGTCTTCCTTGTTGGATACCATAGCAGAAATATCGACACCCAAGCCTTGTAGGGTGCGTGAAGCATTTCGATAGGCGCGAATGCGAAACGGATTAGCGCCTTCGATCTCTAACAGGTCGGCGATTTCGTCAAAGAGGGCGGCGACATCAGCGTTATGAATAGCCATGTGAGATCAAACCCCTAAGGTCGGCGGTGCTGTTCCCTTTTTTGTTCCCGGTTCATCAAGTTTACCAACTCTTGCATTTGCTCTGCGAAAAAAGCAGTAAAGTCATCGGCGCTGATAATACCGACCAAACCGCCGCTGGCGTTGACGACCGGCAAGCGGCGTATGCCTTTGTCGCGCATTAACTGCAGTGTCTCCCAGATGCCTTGTTGTTCATCGATGACCGCTAACTCATCACTCATAATATCACTTGCCGTACAGGCTTTGAGGGGAACCTCTTTGGCAAGCACTTCTATCACCAGATCACGATCTGTGACAATACCCACTGGTTTATGAACGCCGCCTTGTTCGTTGGTGATCACTACGTCACCCACATGGTTTTCACGCATAATGGCGGCCAATTCCTCAGCCGAGGTTTCTTTTACTGCGATGGTTACATCACGATTGCAAAGTTCACCTATTTTCATTGTTCTACCCTCCCTTATTGATGGCATCTATACTAATAATAGTTCCTTCCGCTGCAAATGCACTATGCTTAGATAGATTATGCTTAAATAAGATTTTGGTTGGTTTATTTATGAGTGTGTGTTGCGAGGTTTGATGATGAAACGAGTAAAACTTGAGTTAATAACTTTGTCTTTGGCGCGATAGTGAATTTGATGACTGAATTATTCGGCTTGCTTGCTGTTATGGTTGTCATCATGCACCTAGGTTTTATTCTTTTCGTTATGATGGGTGTGTTATTGGTTTTACATTGGCCGCGGCTGATGTGGTTGCATCTGCCTGCGGTTCTCTGGGCGTTTTGGATTCAAATACAAGGCGGTTATTGCCCTTTGACGCCGTTTGAAAAATGGCTTCGCCTGCAAGCGGGGCAGGCGAGTTATAGCGAAGGTTTTATTCAACACTACCTTGAGCCAGTGATCTATCCCGCGGGGCTAAGAGCCGAATTACACACTGCTCTTGGTATCTTGTTATTAGTGTTTAATGGTTTTGTTTATCTATTTATTTTGCGCAGAAGGCGGAACACGCGGCTTAAAAAATAAGTCTCTTATCTCCGCAAGTTGCTTGAGAAATTGATTAATGCCTTCTGGGTCGGGCTGACCCAGGGTAAGTGGTTTATCGTAATGCCTACCGAATAGCGAGCAACCTCGCTACGGTAAAAATCGAAACGCATTTGTTGCTGGAGGGAGGCACAGCTATGATTATGTTTTGTTACATAATCATAGCTGTGACGCTTCACTCTTAACCTAAGGGCTTTCTGTGGATACAACTTCCCAACTACCGTCAGGATTACGGCATGCGGTGCCGTAGACTCTCTCGCTATTACCGCCAATGTTTGCTTCCTGCAGAAACTCGCGGCAATAGCGGCCCGACGTACTTGTTCCTTCCCGTGTTGTTGTCACCGATCCAAAGGCTTCGCCTTCACGCCACATAATTTTCTCTCCAAGTGGTGCGGTGGTGGCTCTAACTTGGGCGGATTCATGAGCTCGTTGTTGGTCTTCGTTGAGGTTGTCTAAAATTTTCAGTGTAATTGCTGTAAAGGCCAGCCATTTGAAAGCATCGTTATCCAGGCGAAATTGTGCATAACCGGAATACCAATGGCCATAGGGTCGGATGATAACGGTATTACGATACTTACGGATGCGTTTAGGCGGTATTGCCCGCATAGGGCCTCGGTAGATTACGTGTGGTCTTCCATCAAAATGATGTTCACGTCTATCATCAAAGTCTCTACGATTGTCTTGTCGATGCTCGCGTCTATCATCAAAGTCTCTACGATTGTCTTGTCGATGCTCGCGTCTATCATCAAAGTCTCTACGATTGTCCTGTCGATGCTCGCGACTATTATCAAAGTCTCTACGATTGTCCTGTCGATGTTCGCGACTATTATCAAAGTCTCTACGATTGTCTTGTCGATGCTCGCGTTTATCATCAAAGTTTCTACGATTATCTTGTCGATGCTCACGCCTATCTTTAGAGACTTCATGTTTATCGTTTCGGTGCTCTCTCTCTTCAGACTGAATATTAACACTTGTGAATGCGGTGGTAATCCCTATACCAATGGCTAAGGCTATAGGTAACCAATTCTTTGGATTTATCATGACTCACCTCCTTGCGAGTATTTTATGGTTTTTTCAATGTAAGGGTATTCACTGTCGTGGCATTACTACATCAATTACTCCCGTAGCTGTGTCATCGGCACGAATTCTTTAATTTTATTCGATTGACTAAAATGCAAGATATCTAACATTAAAATTCACACTCGTATATTAATTGTGTATTTATTCTAGTATGAAGAAACTAATCTAACCTGAACTTCGGGTGGATTATTCTTGCTTTTAGCGTGATATATATATGGACATTTTGAGTTGTTTTAAATTCAAAAATTCAGGTAATCATAAAGCCGTAGTTTTTTACTCAAGATATTTTATGCAAAGTAATTCATACTGAAATAGTAGGATGCTTTCTTGATATTGTTATTGACTTGCACTACCTTTAAATTTTAATTAATCAGCACTACTAGTATTAACTCACAATCGGAGTTTAAAATTGCAAAAGTGCTACCTTCCAGCACCCGTAGCGGCAAAACCTTACCGAGAGACGCCGTGAATACGTCCCTGTAGGCTTGACGGCAGCATCCATGCTGCCAACACTCTCAATTAGGCCTTGCCACTACGAGTGCTGATTACGGGGAATATATTCGAACTCCGAAACTTGAGTATTAATTATATCAACGGAACTGAATTCTATTTTCTCTGTTCTAATATTATTGGAAGGTCAGAGTAAGAGAGCATAATAGTCTCCAATGCAGATAATATAATACACAAGGTTTACATGCACTGGAGTGGATGTGCTATGGAAAATATATAACTTTATTATTTTCAAACAACCTTCAAGGAGAACTAACATGTACAGAAAATATCTTGTTGGCATTATTCTGTCAGCACTGCTCGTGCTCTCAGGATGTGAGTCGCCGCAGACCAGAGAGCAAGCGGGAATGATCATCGGTGGGGTGCTGGGTGGAGTTGTTGGGTCAGAAATAGGTGGGGGCGATGGTAGAACGGCCGCCATAATAATAGGTAGTTTGATTGGCTCATCTATTGGTGGATCAATTGGACGCTCAATGGACGAAACTGATCGCCTCAAGACCGCACATGCACTGGAAACAGTTCGTACCGGGGTGCAGTCATCCTGGCGAAATCCTGATTCTGGTAACCGATATTCCGTGGTACCGACTCGGACCTATGAGTCCACTTCTGGTCCTTGTCGTGAATATACGGTAGACGCGATGATTGGTGGAAAATCGGAACAAGTATTCGGAACTGCGTGCCGTCAGGAAGACGGGAGTTGGAAAATAAAAAATTGACCGATCGGCGTCTGTTAACTCAAGTTTCGGAGTTCAAAGTTAAAATAGTGTCACATTCCAGCACCCGTAGCGGCAAGGCCTTACCGAGAGACGCCGTGAATACGTCCCTGTAAGCTTGACGGCAGCATCCATGCTGCCAACACTCTCTATAAGGCCTTGCCGCTGCGGGTGCATATTACGGGAATTAGTTTGAACTCCGAAACTTGAGTGTTAAGAATAGGATGTCAGTAGTGCAGCTATTAAACTCTGATTGTGAGTAATTAGACCCGACGGAAACCCATAGGCAGAATTCGTCATCGACCTGGTTTTACGATTTACCGTGAGATTCTTCTAACTCATGTAACTTCTCAAATAGTTTCTTTTCCTCTGGGGAGAGCTGTTCCGGAAGGTGGACCAGGATCCGGATATTTAGATCTCCGCGCATGCCGTTAGCATAATCCGGCAGGCCTTTGTCTTTGAGACGCAAAACGGTATCCGGTTGTGTGCATGGCGGGATTTTTACTTTGATATCGCCATCTAGTCCGGCTATTTGCAGTTGCATACCGAGCACCGCATCGGCAACCTCGATGGTTTCTGTGCGCCATAAATCGTTTCCCCGTCTTTCAAAACGTGGATCCGCTGAATAGACATAAATATAAAGATCCCCAGGTGGGCCATTGGCGTCCGGACTCGGGAAGCCGTGTGCCGGTATACGTAAGGCCATACCTTCTTCGATACCGACCGGAATTTTTACCGTCACGCTTTCTTCTTTTTCCAATTGCCCTGAGCCATGACATTGCTTGCAGGGATGGTCAATGAAAGTGCCTCGCCCATGACAGGCAGGGCAAATAGTGATTTGCTGAAAACTGATACTACCTTTTTCCTGTTGCTGCTGGCGGGAGATAACTTTTTTACCGCTGCCGCCACATTCACTGCAAGCACGGGCAGTAGTACCGGCTTTGAGACCACTACCTTTACATTTTGAACAGATTAGGGGGCGGGAGAAACGGACTTTTTCCTTGCCGCCGTGATAAATCCGCTCTAGCGGTACCTGCAGTCTTAATTGTATGTCTTCTCCTTTGGCTGGCCCACGCTGGCCATGCTTGTAGAAAGAGTTAAACAAGCCGTCACCAGAGCCAAAGTCGAATCCGAAGCCAAAATTCTTGCCCAAGTCGCCAAAAATATCTTCGAAATTGATACCGCTGAATAAATCCTCGTAGGAATAGCCTGCCACTCCGGCAAAACCAGCCGTATCATATTCTTGACGTTTTTTGGGATCAGAAAGCACCGCATAAGCCGCAGCAATTTCCTTGAACTTTTCTTCGGCTTCTGGCGCCTTATTGCGATCAGGATGGTATTTTAATGCCAGTTTCCGAAATGCATTTTTAATGGACTTTTGATCAGCGTCACGGGCAACACCCAATACTTCATAGTAGTCACGTAGTGCGGTCATTGATTGGATGACAACTAGTTTTCAGAGTAATCTGCATCGACAACTTTGGCACTGCCAGGCGGTTGTGCCTGTGAGGTTGCTTCTGCACCGGGAACTTTGGTTTCATGATAAGCCTTGTTCGCGCCGGGAGTTTGTGAATAGATGACTATGCCTGCCTCCTGCATTAAACGACTGAGCTTATCTGTACATTCCTTCAGATTCTCGAAATCTTTTTTTGACATAGCGTCACGCGTTTCACGCAGGGAATTATTGATATCGTCCTGCATTTCCTGGGTGAGTTTATCACTAAAATCCGCTAACATTTTTTCGGCCTGATAACACAGTGAGTCTGCTTCGTTAAATTTATCGGCTTCTTCGCGGCGTTTTTTGTCGGACTCGGCATACTGTTCAGCATCTTTTACCATGCGTTCTTTTTCACTTTCCGACAAACGCGTAGAGCCTGTGATACTGATGGATTGTGATTTGCCAGTGGCAGTGTCTTTGGCGGTCACATTGAGAATGCCATTAGAATCTATATCAAACGTTACTTCGATTTTTGGTATCCCACGCGGCGCCGTTGGAATGCCATCTAAATTAAACTCACCCAGACTGGCATTGTCCGATGACATAGGGCGCTCACCCTGAAATACATGCACCGTAACGCTGGTTTGCATATCAGCTGCGGTGGTGAATGTCTCTGTTTTCTTTACCGGAACCGGTGTGTTACGAAATATCAGCGGGGTTGCTACGCCACCCAGGGTTTCCACACCAAGTGTTAATGGCGTGACGTCTACCAGAACAATTTCACCCAGGCCTGCTTCACCGGCTAAGACGCCCGCCTGAATTGCTGCGCCAGCCGCAACACATTCCATAGGATCAACGCCAATTTCTGCAGGCTTACCGAAATAGGATTCAAAAAATTTTCTGACCATTGGCATACGTGTCGGTCCGCCGACAAATATGACGCGATCAATATCTCCAGGAGTAATATGGGCATCTTGTAAGGCTTGATCTACAGGGCCGCGACATTTTTCGATAACATCATTAATCAGATGCTCCAGTTCGGAACGGGTGATTTCCATTTCCAGATGCAAGGGCTCTGATCCTTTCGAGCTTAAATATGGCAAGTTTATTTGTGCAGTGGGGCTAGTAGATAATTCAATTTTTGCGATTTCTGCCGCTTCTTTTAGGCGCATCATTGCCTTGGAATCATTGTGCACATCAACAGCGTTTTTTTCCTGAAATTTTTGCACCAGATAGTCAATTATTCGCTGATCCATGTCAGTACCACCCAATTGGGTATCACCACTGGTCGCTTTTACTTCGAATACGCCGTTGCCAAACTCCATGATGGTGATATCTAAGGTGCCACCTCCTAGATCAATGACGGCTATGCGCAGTTCTTCGGCAAGGCGATCCAGCCCATAGGCCAGGGAGGCGGCTGTAGGTTCATTCACCAAGCGTTCGACCTGAAGGCCCGCGATACGGCAAGCATCCTTGGTTGCATTGCGTTGATTATCATCAAAATATGCTGGAACAGTGACCACTGCCTTATTTACCGGTTCGCCCAAGTAAGCTTCAGCATCACGTTTGATTTTTTGTAATAAAAATGCAGAAAGTTGTTCAGGTGAAAATTGCTGATCACCTAAGCGAATGGTTTCACGACGGCCCATTTTTCGTTTAAATGCTGTGGTGGTGCCGTCAGGATTGGCTACTGCCTGACGGCGTGCAACTTCTCCCACCAGCATTTTCCCATCCGCAGCGATTGCTACATAACTGGGGAAGGCTTTACCGCCAATACTGATACCTTCAGAACTGGGAATGATGACCGGGCGACCTCCACGCAATACTGCTGCTGCTGAATTGGAGGTGCCAAGGTCTATGCCAATAATTGCCATTTCGTATCTCCAATAATGTTATCTATCTAACAAGTGCAGTTTGTGAAACCATTCTATCTGAAAACCTTTTGCTTAAGCAATTCAATTAGACGTAACGCGTTTTTGGGCGCGGCTGCCTCGGCATCATTATCAAAATAGAGATAGACATCATGTTGCTGCAACCATTGTTGACATTGCTGTGCCCACTCGCAAAGCGCATTTTCGTCGTAGGATGAGACATAGGTACGAACGTGACCATGCAGACGCACATACACCAGGTCTGTCGTGACTCTATCCCAGTACGGCCAATCAACCGCATCAGACTGACACACGGCAATACGGTGTTCATTCAAACAGTCAGCAACCTCATCATCGAACCAGGAGGAATGACGAAACTCGATGGCATGGCGCGTCTCTTGCCACATTTGTAAAGCTGAGCTGAAATCCTGCAGACGCTTTATGTTCTTTTTTAGATTGTGTGGTAGTTGCCACAATACCACGGCTAATTTGTTACCCAGCCCTTGGGCCTGCGCCCGTTGCCTTTGCAGGGGCTGATCAGCTTTGCTTAGTTTCAAGTTATGCGTGAGGTAACGGTGACCTTTGATGGCAAAACGAAAATCATCAGGCACCTGCGCCGCCCAGCGTTCAAAGGTCGCACGTGACTGTTGGCGATAGAAGGTGGCGTTAATCTCGATGCTGTTAAATTGAGTGGCGTAATAACTTAGCCACTGTTTTTTGGCGATACCTTGATAGAAATTATGCTGCCAGTGGGGATAACTCCAACCGCTAGTGCCAATGTAATAAGCTCCTGCCATGCTCAGGAGCCTGTCCGAGAATGGAAGCCGTAGCGAGGGAAAATCATTTTAAACCAGTTTTTTCGTTCATTTGAGGCGAATAGTTATTCTATTCAACGAAAATGAACGGGAAAAATGGTCAAAATGAATTTTACGCAGTAGGCTTTCCATTCTCGGACAGGCTCCTAGGTATTCAGCCCTTAATGCAAATCAATGGTTCGACTCGGGCCACCTTGTTGGCCAGACCAGCACGGTCGGCAACCTCTACTACTTCTGAGACATCCTTGTAGGCACCGGGTGCCTCCTCGGCCACGCCACGCAAACTGGGCGAACGTACGACAATGCCACGGCTAGCCAGGTCATCCACCACCGTTCTACCACGCCACTGTTTGACGGCAGCATGCCGACTCATAGCGCGTCCCGCACCGTGGCAGGCGGAGCTGAAGGAACGTTGATCATTATCTTTCGCACCCACTAAAATGTAAGAGGCGGTTCCCATGGAGCCGCCGATTAATACCGGTTGGCCGACATTTCTTAATGCCTCGGGGATATCGGGATGACCGGGGCCAAAGGCACGGGTTGCCCCCTTGCGATGCACATATACTTTGCGTCGTTGGCCATCAATGAGATGTTCTTCGAGCTTGCAGGTGTTATGGGAGACGTCATACAACAAACTCATCGTGGCATCGGGCAATAATTTTTCAAAAACGCAACGCGTGAGATGAGTAAGAATCTGACGATTGGCCAGGGCGCAATTAATGGCAGCGCGCATGGCACCGAGGTACTTCTGACCTAGCGGTGAATTGATCGGCGCACAGGCCAACTCTCGATCCGGCAAATGGATGCCGTGTTGCGGTGCAGCGATTACCATATCCTTGAGGAATTCGGTTCCGATCTGGTGACCCAGACCACGGGAACCACAATGGATGCTGACGACGATATCCCCTAAGCCGATGCCGAAGGCAGCGGCGACCTCGGTGTCGTAGATATCCTTGACTTCTTGTACCTCTAGATAATGATTGCCCGAACCCAGAGTGCCCATTTCATCCTGCTGACGTTTTTTGGCATGCTCTGAAACCTGAGCAGGCTCAGCACCCGCCATGCAACCAGCCTCTTCAATCCGCGCCATATCCTCAGGCCGAGCAAAACCGCGCTGCAGCGCCCACTGGGCACCACCGCGCAGCATGTCATCCATCTCACGCAGCTTAAGGTGTATGCCACCGGTACTACCAACACCTGCAGGGATGGTGTTGTAGAGATCGTCCGCCAATTTGTTTTTCACCGCTTCGATGTGATGACGCTGCAAGCCGGTGAGTAAGGTTCGCACCCCGCAGGAGATATCAAATCCCACACCGCCGGCAGAGACCACACCGCCTTCATCCGGGTCAAATGCGGCAACACCACCGATGGGGAAGCCATAACCCCAGTGAGCATCAGGCATAGCGTAGGACGCTTTAACAATACCAGGCAATGTGGCAACATTAACCGCCTGTATAGCGACTTTATCGTCCATGTCGCGAACCAATTGTTCACTGGCATAAATAATAACCGGGACAAGCATGTCTCCCGCTGTCGGAATCTCCCATTCAAAATTAGAATGTTGTATTAAGCGATTTAGATCCATGTCGAGGCCCCCTGTAAAACCACCGTGTCATACGTCCACAACACATTGCGCCAGCCAGCTACCATCAGTTTGTTGAGTCACTTTGAGTTCAGTGTAAGTTGCGCCTTTGATTTCAACGGCCGGACTGTGTCTGCTGACATTCACTGACTCACCCTGTGCTTTGCCATGTAGTCGGGTACCGGTTAATGTAACTTCGAAACATGCAAAAAGCATCTTGTTTATCGCCATTTGGTAGATCAAGGCGTTGAGCCAATCTGCCAATAATAATTCTGGGTCAGATGCTTCACAATCAACCTCCACGGTTTGACGGCAAGCAACCAATTCGGGCTCGGTGATCACTGCAGTCATTGCCAAAGCGGCCTGCTCAAACGCCTCTGCCATCGAGCCAGCAATGCCGCGAACGCCGATATCCGCCCCATGGGAAAAGTGTTCCCAATGCGGCACTATTGAACCTCTATTGGCAGCGTCATCGACTGTATGGGATGGATCGGTGGAGATTAAATCGTTCATCGAGTATCGCCAGCTTTTTCATTGTGTCCGCCAATAAAGCCGATATCTGCTTTAATCACATTGAGCATTAACACCATGGCAAGCCCATCCTCTATTTTCAGAAGCCTGTCCGAGAATGGAAAGCCTACTGCGGAAAACCCATTTTGCACATTTTTTCCTATCCTTTTCAGCGAATAGCTACGGCTATTAACTTCAAACGATCGAAAAATATGCACGGACCGCTTTTCCCTCGTAACGACTTCCATTCTCGGACAGGCTCCTAGTCTCAATGAAAAACCGCGCTCGTTAAACACCCTATATTTTAATCTTAGCTTTTAACCTGCTAATTGCAACCTGCTTATTTCAAGCAAAGCATGCTGATAATTTATACTTTGAATTCTCTGGGTCGATGTGTATTATGTAAGATAGAGAATCAGCTTAAGAGTAGATTTCACACAAACAGTATCTATGAGCCTATCGATAATGCGTAAAACCATCTCACAAGCCGGTGTTGTTATAACACTCTCGATCGTCTTACTCTTGTTAGATGGACTCTCCAGCCTGAGCGCTGATACCAACATCCCTTTTATCTATATCAACACTACTGAACGTACTTTGTCGGTTATCGACAGCGGTAAAACAAAAGCGGTGTTCGCAAACATATCTATTGGTAAAGGCGGAACAAGCAAATTACGAAAACGTGGCGACTCCAAAACCCCACTCGGTGAATTTAACATTGTCTGGATCAATCATGCTAGCCGTTATCGTCTTTTTTTTGGTTTAGACTTCCCTAACATTGATTATGCCCGGCGCGCTTACCAGGCGAAGATCATAGATTTATCTGAATTTGAGTCCCTGCAAAAATCCTTTGCCCAAAAAGCAGTGCCATCGCAAGAAACACAACTTGGCGGCTACATTGGTATTCATGGTATTGGGAACGGGGATCTTAAAACACACCTTACATTTAACTGGACGGATGGTTGTATTGCATTAACCAATAAACAAATATTACAACTTGCCGAATGGATTAACATAGGCACCAAAGTTATTATTGCAAGTTAGTTTCTTAGGAACGTGCACGTTCCTTAGCGACTGTCGTTTTTTTCAGACTTGGAAATAGAAAGTATAAGCTGTATATTATACCCGTAGCGGGCTTACTGTCCCTCATCAATAAAAAGGAGCTTTTAAATGAAGAAAATAGGATCTATTAATGCGCTAGGTGCCGGTTTACTCATTCTACTCGCAACGGGTTGCGCCACGAATAAAGAAACGTTTTCTGGTCTCGAAAAAACGGCAATGGATGCCAATAACACGGCAAGCAGCGCTCAACAAAGTGCAACTCAAGCTCAGCAAGCGGCTGACAATGCCCAAGGTACTGCAAACAGTGCCCAAAGCACGGCTGATTCGGCGCTTAGTAAAGCCAATGAAGCCCTCGACACATCCCGTACAGCGCTGGACAGCAGTGAGCAAAACCGCGCAGCGATCGATGAACTCAATGAGAAAATTGATCGCATGTTTAAGCAATCAATGAACAAATAACTGCGTCACAGCGAGCTCTTTTTTAAGAATAGAGAGCTCGCATCTTTATTTCACGACTGCATTGATATCTTCTTTAAGAATAGTCGAGATTACAGCAGGTAATCCGTTTTCAGACTTTATGATCTCCAAAGCCGCATCCCACATGATATGGGTATTAACACGATTGTCTGCTGCAACAACCGTTTTGATTGCAGGCGTACGATGAGTCTTGAGTTTTTCAGCATCTTCCTCTAAAGGTGGGTGTGCCTCAAAATATAAATTCCCACCACGCCATCCTGCTTTATACGGTTGATTCACAATGTGAACCTCCGTGCCTACAATGACATCATGGAATAACATAGCGATATCTTCAGGATACAGTCGCACACAGCCGTGAGTCACACGCATACCGATGCCATAGGGTTCATTAGTACCATGAATTAAATAACCAGGAATGGCCAATCGAACAGCATGTGCCCCTAATGGGTTGTCGGAGCCGGGCGGCACTGATTCACCTAAAAGCTCACCTTTTTTTGCATGCTCTCTACGAATTGACGCTGGGGGAAACCAGGTTGGATTGATTTCTTTTCTAGTTACCTTTGTCGTTCCCAAAGGAGTATTCCACTCAATACGACCTACACTTGCTGGATTGGTGATAACTACAGGTTGCTCACCCGGCGCTGTCTCAGGATAATAATATAATCGCATTTCAGGCACGTTCAAAACCACTCCCTTGCGCGGCGCGTCAGGCAAAACAAAAAGGGTTGGTAATAAAATTGTCGTTCCCTCTCCTGGTAACCAAGGATCAATACCTGGATTGGCCAATACCAGCTCGTTATAACCCAAGTTGTAACGCCTGGCGATGTCGGAAAATGTGTCTTCATTACGTGCTTTAACAAATTGCAGTTCGCCAATGACACTATCACCCTCAGTAGGCAAATGATAAGTCTCTGCCAACAATATCTGGCTAGTCAACATAAACGTCGCAAGCGCACAACAGAATATCGTAATTAATTTAGTTTTAGATAGCATAACAAAGAAATTTTACCGCCGGTTGTATGATTTGCAAGTCTGTATAATAACGTAAAATTCGCTATAGGTATTGCCGCTACGGGCGCTAGAAGGTGGCACTTTTGAAATTGTTGAACTCCGAAGTGAATTATAAATACCCATGCTAGAATTCCATGCGCATTCCTGCGGTAAATGTTGAGGCTTTATAATCATCAAATGCGAGTAAGGTTTGATAAGACAAAAATATCATTCTACCGTGTGATAGTAGAGCGGTTAATGCAGTATTCAGATCAAAATAATTGCTATC
>CALZHW010000080.1 GCA_945787125.1 uncultured Ectothiorhodospiraceae bacterium | reverse complement strand
ATTTTGAGTTTTTCAAAACCAGCACCATCGCCACTGATCTCGGCGCCTTGAAACAAGCCGCAGTCAATGAGAACGGAATTATCACCATCCAGCGCCAATTCATGGCAAGAGCCTGTTACACCCGTTGTCGCGCCGTGATGTTTTATTTTCATTTAACTCAATCAGCCGTTAATGAATCGTAGACAGACACATAATTTTTAACCATGGCCTCCATGCTAAACGCTTGTTCTATACGCTTGCGCCCGCCAATAGCATGTTGTTTCATTAATTCGGGATCTTCAATATAAGTTTTAATCGCTGCAGCAAGTTCCTGTGGATTAGATTTGCTAACCAACTTTCCCGTTTCTGCTTCAATCACTAATTCAGGATTGCCACCGACATCGGTTGCGATAACGGGCAAACTGCAAGACATCGCTTCCAATATCGTATTGGATATTCCTTCTGCCAAAGAAGGCAAAACAAAAATATCTAGCGATCGCATGACATTAGCCACATCATCACTGGCACCAGCAAACCAGACATATTGTCTTAACCCGGCTTCGTCGATGATAGTTTGGATTTGAGGAATCAGCGAGCCATCGCCAATAAGCGCCAAGCGGAGGTATTTTTTATATTCAGGATTAACCTGTATCAACTCAACAAAAGCCTTAGCCAGATTAAGCTGGTCTTTCACTGTTTCCATCCGACCGACTGTGCCGATGAGAATCCCATTTTCTGGCAAAAATCCTGCCTCAAGCTCAATAACAGAACCCTCGGGGTTGAATTTTTGACTATCAACGCCGTTATAGATTTGCGTGATTTTACCAGCGGGAATCCTGACAGTTTCAATCAACCACAATCGCAAGTCTTTTGAGACCGTAATATATCGCTGAATAAAAGGCTGACAAAAGCGACGCAGCAGATTGTATTTCCAGTTCTTACCCGCTATATCATGTACATCACGACCATGCTCGCCATGCACACGATACTTGACACCTGACAACACCGCGACTAGCGAAGCTTCCAGGGCTGACAAATTTCGTGTGTGCACGATATCAGGTCTTAACTGTCGCAGTAATTTCCACAAACGCACAAAAACCCGGAAGTCTTTGCCTGCTTTTTTATGTAAAGCAAATATTTCTACATCATCACGCGTTAAACGTTCAGAGAAATCGGTGTAGTCCGTCATTGCGACAATCACATGCCGATATTTATCCTTGGGCATACGATTAATTAAATTGACTAAACCGTTTTCCAAACCGCCCATTTGCAAGCGATGTATTACATGGACAATGAGTGGAGGATTGTTTTCACTCACTGTCCCTTTCTCTGGTTCTGGCTCGTAGCCATTAATCGCCATTCGCTTGTTGTAAGCTTTTTTCTATCGCTGGCAACATATCTTTGATGAATTTTTTGGTTTTTTCCTTAGCAGGAATAATCGTGGATTCCATCTCAGTGGTCACGACGATTACCGCTACGGCTTTGTCACCCCCAGTCAGAATGGACTTAGCTTCAAGCAATTTGGCTTTTGTCGGACTTGAGGTATATTCACCATTCAACCAATACCAATATTGCACGTATAAACTTTGCTTAACGGAACGGAGAATAGCATCTCGAATAACAACAGGCGCGCCATTTAAATCAAGCGTCTGCGTTCCTTCGCCTTTTTGTGCCCAAATTTCATGTTTTTGCTGAATTAAATAATTTTGCGTATTGACCAGCTCTTTGTCTTGCCGTTGTTTGACGTAATAACCCATATACAAACTGATTTTAGTATTATCGCGTTCATAGGTTTGAGTCAATTCGGCATCTGTGCCAACGTAACGTGGTTGCCATTCGGTCAAATTTTCCTGACTTTTCTGCCACATTGAGGATTCAGGTGTGACTAATGAAATACTCAGATCAGCATGAGACTCCATATTTCTGACAACAGCGCCAACGGGCCAAATGGCTGTTATCGTAAGCACACCTAATACGGAAATAAGAAAAGGCTTTCTTGCAAAACTTGTGGGTTTACTTGTTTTTTGACTGTTATTTTCTTCGTCACTTGCGGGCTCTTCATCCTCACGCCAAAAGGAGCCAATAAAGAACATTATTGCAATCACAATCCCAAAAAACACCCAACCATAAACTAAATGATCAGCACCAGTGGCCACCTTCATATCACTAAAATGCCCCAGCATCACAATAATAAAAGCTCGCATCCCATTCGCAATGATGGGCATAACGATGGCGAAAATTATGAATAATGTGCGCTTTACATAACTCACATAAGTCAGATAGGCGTACAAACAACCTAAAGTTACCGAGGCAATCAGGTATCTAACACCACTACAGCCTTCAACAACAGACCAATTGCCCGAAGGTAACTCGAAAAAAGTGCCTTCACGATAAACCGGTATTCCTGTTAGCTGAACCATGCCCACGGTAAAATCAGCGGTAAACTCCATTAATGGCGGAATGAGTCCTTCGCCTACCGGTACAGCAAACATTAAAAAAACTAAAGGAAATGCTATCGTCCAAGTGACTCGCCAACCCAGCAAGGTAAATACCGTGACTGGCAACATCGCAATAAGAGCAGCCTGACGTACCACATTAATATCAACTGCGTCAGCAATGAACCAGACAAAACCCAGAACAAAAAGTATTGGCAGGCCCCACCCATTGATGCTCGGTGTTAATGCTGCAATGTCATGCCTTTTACGCCAGATTAACCAAATCGTGATGGGGAATATGAAAAAACCATGGGCAAATGTCTCTGAGCGATACCAGATTTCCACCATGGAATAGCTGGTTTGCCAAAACATTAGTAACAATAAGACACACGCACTAATGGTAACGAAAGAGACCAATCGCCAATCAAAAGTTGCTGATACTGGCAATGACGTTTGCGATACAGGGGCTGTTTCTGGTTGAAGCATTTACGTTAAATTCCCAAAAAACTGTTATACAATATGTTTTGAAAATACATCTAGATTAGTCTTCCAGCTGTAATACCTTACAATACATTGTCGAGCAGATTGCTCGATAGCTTGATAATCATTGCTTAAAGCCGCAATTATTGTTTCGACCCACAGTCCAGGCTCCTGAACGGTTAATAAGTCTTGTCCATCTTGCGCATGTATGCCTTCGAATGCCTGCGGGCTCAATACGCAAATTTTACTCATCGCCATGGCCTCAAGTACCTTGTTCTGAATGCCCCGTGCAATACGCAAAGGGGCCACGCTCACATCTGCATGTCGCAGGTATGGCCTAATGTCGGTAACTTTGCCGGTTACCACCACCCCATCGATTTTTGCTAAGCGTTTAACGGCATCTGTGGGATTCCCACCAACAATATAAAACTTTACATGCTTTAATTTAGCACGAATAAGGGGGAAATACTCCTGGGAAAACCATACCACTGCATCCACGTTGGCCCAATAGTCCATCGCCCCGGTAAAAACAATAATTTTGTCATCGCCGATATATGGGTTAGGAAAATCAAGCGCCGGGTCGAAATAATCGAAATCCACCCCGTTATTAAAATGGCCTACCTTGTTACTTACCGCCGGGGCCTTTGATTTAAAAAACTCCGCCTCTTTGTCAGAAACAAATGCCGCATAATCAAATTTCTCTGCTATGCGCTTTTCCCATTCAAAAAGCATTTTCGCTTCCCGTTGGTAAATCCACCTCATCAGACCGCTTTTAGAAAGGCTATATTGCGCCCATTTATCAGAGTCCAGATCAACAAAATCAATCACCCGACGAAGCCCGTTGAATGCATCGTCTTCAACATATTGCGCCATAGACGATGAAAATACCACGACATGCTCTATCTTTTGTTCTGCCACAACACGCTTAACCCATTGTGCAAGTTCAGCATTGAAATAATATGGCTCAGTCAGCGGTTTTGCCTGCAATAGCCCTTTTAAGCTTTTAAGCTTTGCCAACTTGCCATTCAACGCCAGCACGCACACATCCTGACAATAGGCTTTGACGGTATGAAAGTATTGCCAATCATCCGGATCATCGATAAAGCAGCCCAAATAGACATCATAGCGTTCGCTGAGGAATTTGAGTAATTGAAACGAACGGATTTTATCGCCCTTGTTGGGGGGATAAGGGATGCGGTGGACGAGGAAGAGGAGTTTTGGTTTCACCAAAAAAGTCACCCCAAGTTCCGCACAATATAAGGCCCAATAACTTTCGTCATGGCAAATGGCATTTTCTGCCAGGCTTTGATAAACAAACGATATTTAGGATTGGCCGGGTTAATATCCGGTATCTCTTTGGCATTTACCAGGTAATACTCATAGTTAAGTGGTTCTGGTTCAAAGCCCCAGTTTATCTTGAAACTATAGGGCCCGGTACCGACCTTGCTGCGGCCATAGTCAAACCATTTGTAACCTCTTTCACAGGAGCGTCGCATCAATTCCCAATACATAAAGTCATGCGCTTTATACTTTCGCGCATCGACACTGGTTCCTGCGTAATACGGTAAGACCTCATCACGATAGTAAAACGTCATGACGCTGGCAAGCATTTTCTCATCTTTGAAAATTGACAATATATCGCAATCTTGTTTGAACACTTCTTTTAATATATGAAACAATTTGCGGGGAAATGCCGGTGTTCCATGTGCATGTAATGTTAGTGCATAGGATTCATAAAAACGATCGACATTGTCATCATATTCACTGGTCAAACCTGCCTGGATACCTTTTCTAACGACAGCGCGCTGTTTACGCGGAATATTTTGTAAGTTTTGCTCAACATCGGGGGCAATTTCTTTTCTGAAACGGGCATATAGATCTGTCTTTGCTGGCCAATCAGAAAACTGCCGGTTGATATTTCTGAACTCCAGGAAATCAACATCCAGCTCATGCGCCAGGCTCTTCGCTTTTTCCGTCAAAGCCAAATGTGCGGCATCGCTGCTCGCAATGATACCGCCATAAACATAGAAAGGCAGCGAGACCAACGAATTGCCGAACAAGCGGCTTTTCACTTGCCCCAGCGGTAAAACACCAACAATCTCACCATTATCTTCCGCAAAAAAACAACACATAGAATGTCCGAACCCACGTTCAATGACTTCTTTCCATTCCGCGCGGTGAAAAAAAGTGGCCTCGGGATGTTGGAAAACATAGTCATTCCATCGATCAATAGTTTGATTGGTAAGTTCTTTTATTTGCATGATTTATAACTTACGGTCAGTGTGTAAAAATATTTCATCCATTCGGCCCCATTGAAAATCTTTCAGGAGCCTTTCAAGGCGTGTAAACATTTTATTTAAGTTCAAATAATGCCTAAATCGGGTTTTGGCATTAATGCCATGGGTTCGGGGTTGATCCGGATCTATTTCCCAAGGGTGAAAATAAAACATACCCGCCTGCTTATCGGATGAATTAACTCTATTTAAAGCCCAACGGGAAAACAGATAGGGATATAATCTAAAAAACCCACCGCCACCGGCGGGTAAATTTTTCCCCATTAATGCCAATGTCGTTATTGGTATTTCCAAAATACCGTTCTCGCCGAACGGTCGATAAGCAAACCGCGGAGCATCGGGTATACCGTACAAGTCATGTTTCACTGGATATATACTGGAGCTGTACTGATGCCCTGTTTCATGCAATATTTCCAATGCCCACAGATTTTCTTTTTTTATCGAATAACTCGCGGCTCGATAGCCGTTTATTTCAACCCCGGAAATATCTTCCAACAAATTCTTGGTTTTGATGACGTCGGCTTTGAATTGCTCAGGCGTCTGATGAATAACCCTGACATGATCGTATCCATGACTGGCGAGTTCATGCCCATCGCGCACAATGCGCCTGATTAACTCAGGATATCTCTCTGCGACCCAGCCTAAAGTGAAAAACGTTGCTTTAGTCTCATGTTGAGCGAATAAATCCAGCAAACGATGGGTGTTTAACTCAACCCGACATTCCTGTTTGTCCCAGTCACTCTTTTTTATAAATGGCTCAAAGGCAGAAACTTGAAAATAGTCTTCGACATCGACCGTCATGGCATTTTTTATTGGTTTATTGTTCATATTCCAGTAATCAACTATTCAATCCACTTATCCAAGAACTCCACGATTCTTTCGGCCGCTTTGCCATCCCAATACTCCGGAATTCGCCCGGCTTTCCCATCCGTTTGCATTACATCAGAAAATGCAGCTTTGATTTTTTTTGGATCAGAACCTACGATGACATTTGTGCCTTCAGTGATAGTTATTGGGCGTTCGGTATTTTCGCGCAAGGTGATACAAGGCACACCTAACGCGGTGGTTTCTTCTTGTATACCGCCAGAATCCGTTAAAACGAGTTTTGCGTTTTTCATCAAACCCAGCAAGTGTAAATAGCCTAACGGAGGTAAAACCAGAATGTTTTCGTTTTCCAACTTATGTAACAAACCAAACTTTTCCATTTGCCCTTTGGTACGTGGGTGCACGGGGAATATCAATGGCAACTCTTTTGATACATCGACTAGCGAATTGATTAGTGAGGTCAAAATAGTTTCGTCATCCACATTAGCTGGGCGATGCATGGTTACTAAACCATATTCACCCTGTAAAAAACCCTCACCATCACGAACTTCGGCGAGTGTTTTTTCTATTGGTATTGCTTTGGTTAGGTTATGTAATAAGGTATCGATCATTACATTGCCAACAAAGCATATCTTGTCCTCTGCAATACCTTCGCGCGCTAAATTTTCATGCGCCGACCGTTCGGTGGTGAACAATAGATTTGAAATTTGATCCGTTAAAACACGATTAATTTCTTCAGGCATCGTGCGATCAAAACTGCGCAGCCCGGCCTCAACATGGATAACAGGAATTTGTTTTTTTGCCGCAACCAATGCACAAGCGATGGTTGAATTAACATCACCCACAACCAGCACCGCACTGGGGTTTTCCTGATCCAAAATCGGCTCAAAACGCTTCATGACTTCAGCCGTTTGCACGGCATGAGAACCTGAGCCAACCTCAAGATCAACATCTGGTTCAGGTATGCCTAGCTGTTCGAAAAAACTATGTTTCATCGCCTCGTCATAGTGTTGACCGGTATGTACCAGATAACCCTCCAGCCGAGAACTGTGATTTTTTATCGCTCGCATGATCGGTGCTATTTTGGTGAAATTTGGCCGGGCACCGACAATGCACATAATTTTGTGCTTCATTTTTTTCTCTATTAATTCATGTAAAAAAATAGCTGATATTACAGATTAATGGCCAAAGGACTTTGATATCTGGGCACGAATTAAATAATCAGATTGTTCAGCCCTATCATCAGAGGATAACCGGTTTAAATAACGCAAAATCACCGAAAATTGTGTAGTTTTCCCCAGCCGATGATCATAAGACGCCTGGTAGGTTGTCGTAGTGTCCACTCTATCTTCTTCTGCAAAATGACTCTTTAGTACTATTCCGTTCAATGAAACACTCGACCTTTTCCCAAGTTCCCTCGTCACAGTAGCGCTGCCTGAATATAAGTCATCAGTATAGCCGAGAGTTTCAAACACACGTTGCCCATATTTTAATCCGAAAGTTATCTTGGTATATCTTCCCGTGAATGTAACACCAGCACTCAAATTTTTGCCAATAAAAGTATCATCTCTAAGCACATTCACAATATCAAAGCTGAATAAACTATCTCCAGCCTCATTCGTAATAATATTACCTTCATCATCCAGTACTGACGTAATTTGCACTTGAGCCTCAAGATTCGCACGAGTGATGAGTGACTCTGAATACTGTAAATTCCAGATTGATTTTCGTTTTCTGTGACTGGCAAATGCACTGTAGGTCTGCCCAAAGGTTCCTCTGCCGTAACTAGCGCGAAAATTGGAGCGTACTGTTGGCCGCCAATTAAAAGAAAAATCGTAGGTTTCGCCGAAACTTCTATCACCATACATCGCTGAAAATGACCATTTCCGAGTTGGCACCCAGTCTACACTTAAGGTTTTCACTATGCCTTCAAAGCGGTTAAATTCGTAAATTCTACCCGTCGGATTCTCTTCATAACCGACCGTTAAAAAAGCGGATAGTTTTTTAGTAAAACGATAACCTAATTTAGCCAGAGCGGCTTGACTTTCCAGGTAGTTTTGAGTCAATACGCGCGATTTGGAATAATCATAACTCAACCCCCAAAATACGCGTGAAAAATCAGAACCACTGGTTAAACTGGCACTTGCTTTATGTTGATCCGTGCTGGATCGCGAAGACTTTATTTGCTCAGTAGTGCTGTACGAATAAACTATTGCACTACGCGCAAATCGTTTGTAGCGATTAATGAGTCTCGCACTAACGCCGTTGGTCCATACGTCGTTTTGATTGTCAGCACTGGAAGACGGCGAGATCGGCAAGAAAGCCAATGGGTCGGTAATCTGGCGGCGATAGTAACTAAAAGCATTGGTGAAAAGTCTATTTTTGAGCAATTCCGCATCGGCAGCCGCCCGCAAAGAATGACTGCCCGTATCACTTCTGTCGCCACTATACAATCGGTGGTGATAATTGTATTCACCTGCCATACCAATTCGTGCGCCTTGACGACGTATATTTATACCAGGGCTAAGTTCTGTAACGAACCGCCCTTGTCTTTCCTGCCCCCCCCCGCGCACTCTATCGGTGTATTCCTCAGCAGCCATGATATTGGCACCAATACGCCAGGGCGCCGCAACAGCAGAACCACTCAAAAGCGTGTATAAAAAAACAAAATACAATAGGAAACCGCAAAGCTTTTTGAACGGTAAAACACTATGCAAAAGCATCAAATCACTATGACCCTTTCATAAAAAATGTCCTTAGGCCGTCTTTTCGTCATCACCATAGGAGGAATATCCATATCCATAGTAATAGCCATAACCTGCTTTCATCCTGTTTTTATTCAGCACGAGCCCAATATATTTTTCCTTGTCCAAAAAACTTACCGCTTGTTTGATCGCAGACTGCCTTGTTCTTAATGCTTCAACCACTAACACAATTTGCCCTGCCATCGAGACGAGTGCGTGAGACTCTGAGGTAACGAGTAATGGCGGTAAATCAAACACAACAATCCGATCATGATATCGCTCAGACAACTCAAGAACCAACTGACGCATACTCTCACTGGATAGCAATTCGGTTGCTTGAGGGTCAACTTGCCCAGCGGGTAAAATATTAAGCTTGGGCACATTGGTTTTAAGCATCACCTCTGATAATTCCATACGTGAATCAGACAAATAATCCACGAGCCCCTTACGCTCGCCCTCGTGCAGCCCCATTGTTTTCAAAATACTAGGTCTTGCGACGTCCGCATCCACTAATAAGCAGGTATGATCAAGTTCCATTGCGATACTCATCGCCAGGTTGATCGATGTGAATGTTTTGCCCTCCCCTGGTAATGCACTAGAGACCATAATTAAATTGGAGTCTCGGTGGGTGTATTTTGAATTGGATAATATGTTCCGCAAGAGCGGACGCTTTATGTGTCGGTATTCTTCGGCAATAGCACTGCGCCCAACACCTGGAGTAAGCATGCCTAACTCCCTCATGCGCACTAAATCAATTTCCAGATCAACATCAGAATTCTCGAATTGCTGACCGCTAGGCATATCAGGTTTTAACGGGTCGCCTTTTTGGTAAGAAGTTGATTCAGGCAGTGCATTCAATGCTTTTTCTATTGTATTCATAGGAATTCACCTATAATTTGCGTTATATCGGCATCCACAAATGTCAGTGTCATCACACCGGCATATGCGGTAAATACCAGTCCGACCATAAACAAAAACGACAACAACTCCACCCGTCGACGCACAATTTGCGATTGATTTCTTATCAACGACACTCCCCCAATAACAGGTAATCCGGTTAAGTCTTGCAAAGATTTCACGGTATCAACACACGGCTTGATTAATGATAAAAACACAGGGAAAGCTAGTCCGGCGAGTAATGCACCAATGAATACAATGGATATCATCAATGGGCGATTGGGTGCCACTGGCTGATTACCCACAAAAGGTGGGTCAATAACACGAAACTTTAAAATATCACCGCTCTGCTCAGCTTCCTCACCCAACTTTGCCGACTCACGCCTCGCAACTAAAGCATTATAATTCCGTTGATCGACACTATAATCGCGATTTAAACGTTGTAACTCTGTCTCAATTAGAGGAATCCTGTCGATCTTGCCGATAAGATCATTCACACGCGCCTGATATTCATTCTCCCTGACATTGAGCGATGCTAAATTAGCATCTGCCTCACCCAAAGCCATTTTTAGCTGCTGATAGACAGGATTGGATTCTATTCCAGTATTTCTTGGAGCCTCAGCCGGGGTTTCCAGCTTCGCTCTCTCCTGCAACGATTCTATCGTTTTGTCTATCGAAATAACCTGGGGATGTCTTTCGGTATATCGAATCAAAAGCTCTTCTTTTTGCATTTCCAGACTTTGTATTCGAGTATCATAAATACTACCGACAGCCTCATCTAAGAAATCCAAAGAATCGCCTTCGCTTCCATCCTCTTCCAGCTCTTCCAGCTGCCTTTCTAGCTCATCCCGGCGCTGCTCCGACTCTCGCTTAGTTAACTGAACGCTCTTGAGCTCTCTTTTAACTTCTTCTAATTGGCTATAGTGACCTTCGACACTGCCAGACATCCCCAAGTTTTTTCTTTTAAAGTCTCTTAATTTATTCTCTGCTTCCGTTAACCGCTGCTCGTATTCTCTAATCTGTTCGTCAATAAATTTCTGCGCATTATCGGTATTTTTTCGTTTGTCCCCCAGTGTACTCTCAACAAAAATAGTTAAAAGCGCCTGAACGGTTGCTTTAGCGAGCTGCGGGTTATCGTCAGTGTAAGCAATTTTGTACAAGCTATCGCCGCCACGTCCACCAGATGACAATGTTAGCTTTGCTTTAAGCTTGTCCAGTATTAACTCCATTTCCTGATCATTTTTTGCTTGTAAATCCATGTCAGTCATTCTAATAATTTTTTCTAAATTGGGCCGACTGTAGATGGTGTTAGCAATTAATTGAATTTCGCTCTGTGAGCTGTTCTGTATTGCCAAACCCTGTAACAAAGGGTTTAACAAACTGCGAGTATCCACAAATACTCTAGCTGAAGCCTGATATTCATCCGGCATCTTGCTCACAAAAACCCAACCACCAATCGCAATTGGCCAAACAATGACAAACACAAACCAACGAAAGCGCCAAGCCCCTCTTGCAAAACCCAGAGCCTGTTCAATTACATCATGCATTCAAACGTCCTTTTTATAATTGTTTTATCAAAACCAAGACTCAGGAATGAGCAAAATATCACCGGGCAATAAATCCACATTCGCACTCATGTCAGCATCTCTCACCAAATCTTCAAGCCGTGCTTTAAACTCTTTTTGCTGGCCTTCTTCGATTCTGAATAACTTCGCCCCATTACCATCGGCGAAATCAGTTAATCCACCCACTTTTATCATCAAATCAAGCAGTGTCATGCCTTCAATAAAGGGCAAAGCCTGTGGACTTGTCGCTTCACCTAATACACGAACTTGTCGCTCATAAGGCCCCAATATCCCGGAAACAATAACCGTCACGATAGGATCCCTGACATATTTACCCAGGATTTTCTCTAATTCTCGAGCCAACTGTGTTGGCGTACGGTTAGTAACCGGAATATCTTCAGCCAATGGCAGAGTTATGCGACCATCGGGTCGAACCGCTGCACCGGTCGAAAGATCGGGATGACCCCAGACAAAAATTTGCAAAGCATCCTGTGGTCCTATGATGTACAAAGGCGCCTCATTGACTTCAGGCGGAGTATCAAATGTTTTCTTTGGCTTCTTTTCACCAGTTACAGTGAGAACCTCAACATCATCAGAGAAAAAACTGTCTTCGGCTAGAAGGATATTTGGAAATAAAAGCAACCAAAGTATGAGCGAAAAAGTATTGGTATAAGAAATACGTCTGATAGACATGTGCTGGTGCAATCCTTTGATATTAATCAATTGGCTGTAATCATGCCAAAAAAGGCGTGAACTATACAACATGAAATAGCAACACCAATGCTAACTATTTCAGCGACACGCCAATTGGTATAGGCAAAAATACCATGATATTACATTCACAATGTATATCGTACATCACAGATTGTAACTTTAATGGCGTGTTTTTTTTTGGGGGATTATATCAGAGGAACGCTGAAAGAATTGTTAAATAACCAAAATTCAGACTGATTACAACTTTAATGCTTTAAGCGTATATTTTTTGATCAGCACTTATTTCGGAAAAGCGTTGAAAGCCAGCCGATGAGAAATCAACAGCGCGAGAACCGCTTTGGAGATCCATGAAATTTGTCGCAATCGCCTTGATATCGAACAAATAAGGTCTTCTTGGACCTCGGAAATCACAAACGGCGCCAATCGACTTTGCATCGAACCCAGACATTTTTAATATTCGCGCTAAAGATTCAGCCATCAAAGCGGTGCCATTGTCAATTTGTTTACTCACACCGTAAACAAACGCGGCGTGAATAAGCGATAACATAATAGTACACTCTCTTTTCGCTTCAATTTTTCGATCATTGATAGGTGATTTTTGGATACCTCCTAGATTATGATTATTTTTCGAGGTGATACTCACTACCCGCCTACCGCGTGAGCCGCGATAGTTTTTCAGTATACACAAGCGAGAAATTTCTAACGCACCGTCACACAAACCAATATATTCAGCATCTATCGCACCGTGCTCAAGCACGGGTATTGTATGTTTTTCTTCTTCCTGCAAGACCAGCCTCATAGCCGCTATCCATTTTCCAGTAGAATTACATCGAACAATAAAATGCGCTGAATGAGCGTCAAACTCATCTCTTTCATTTTTGTCGGGAAATCGCGACACATCTTCATATTCAGTTTCTTCGCAATAAACCTGGTATCGCAGATTAAAATGGATATCCTTGCTCTGGGGGGTGTCGGCTAAAAATACTTCATATGGCTTGTTCTGCATACTGTCCTCGATCATGGAATATGAATTCACTTGAATACTTACCAAGACAGTGATGGCAAAAAGCATGCCTATATGGATTTTATTCTAAAAAGTGTAGTACAAACAAAACTATATGAGCAATCGCTGGGCACTACTACTACTGTATCTCACTCTTAAAAGCAAGCTTCTGTCGTGCTATAGAAACACTTGCTTTTATTTTGCACAATAGAAGCGAATTACATTTTTCCCATAGTCAATTCGCCCCTCAGATTTCTCCAACTCTAATACACGCAAAACTTCATGCTCCCTCACGCCAGCGGTCTGCGCTAAAGCAACAGGACCTATTTTAGCAATACGGCAGTTATCATTCTTTTTGTCGGGAATTGCCGTCGACTTCAACTGCTCGAGGGCAAACTTCACTCGACCTGTTTGTGGCGCAAAGGCCATAACCATGACCAAATCGTCCGTCTCTCGAATCCGCTGGGCGTATGCCTTGAGTAATTTATGCGCTTTTGCTTCATCAGACTTTATGGAATTGTTAAACACCTCCCTATCAATACGAATCAGCTCACAAAAAGTCGATGCAATCGCACTGGCAGAACGAACACTCTCATCAATCAAAGCGAGCTCACCAAAGAGCGCCCCCTTGCCCATCGTTGCGAGCGTCAATTGCTGGCCATCAGGATCCGTGCGGGATAATGCGAGCCAGCCTTCATCAACAATGAAAGCTGAGTCCGCATCTTCGCCCTCGGTAAATAATGTTTCACCAGGCGCAAGTAATACTCTTTCAAAATGACCCGCAAAAGAGTCCAGCCAAAACATATCGAGCTGCGAATCAATCAAGCTTTCAAACGCCCACTGATGGATTTTCTCGTAATTCGCAACCATGGGTATAATTTGGTTGCCAATTTCCTCAACCCACACAGGCTCGCCAATTGGCTCATAGCCCATTCTGCCATACAAAGAAGTAGTTTCCTTGCTGACCGTGGCAAAACTGTGCGTCGTAGACCAATGAAGCCCGATGCCTATCGCCATTTTAAACAGTGCAAAGATCACCTCACGCTTACGTCGCCAATCAGGATGAACACACAACATACCACAACTAACAATTACACCTTCCTCGCCTCTCTCCTGCTTAACGTGTTCGCGAAAACGGGAAAAATCAAATAACTCCTCAGACGGCAATCCTACCGCAGAGTCTTTATTCAAACGTATGGTGCCAATGGCAACATCTCCCTCGTAAGCGATGATACTGGCAACATTACCAATGGCATCAAATCGATCGATTAGCCGTTGATCGGGCATTTTTTCCGCATCGAACTTATTATCATCAATTACATACACGTCATATCGTAAACGATATACGTCATCCAGCTCCGATGGCGTCGAAGCGACTTTGATTTTAATTGCCATTTACTTACCTTAGTTACATACTTACTTAATTGTTTACGGCACTTACTGCAATTTTTTTAATCAACCGCAGACAATTTGACACTTCCGGGCTCACAAACCCCTTACCACATGGCAATCCACTAAAGAAGAATAACGATCACTCATGAATAAAAATGGCGACTTTATTTACCAAAAAGCCTTTTCCAGAAACATTGGCTGGCTTACCGAAGAAGAGCAATTTGAACTGAAAAATACCCGCGTAGCTATTGCAGGCTTAGGCGGTGTCGGCGGCAGCCACCTTTTAACCTTGGCACGACTGGGCATTGGTAAATTTCATATTGCAGATTTTGATGCGTTTGAAATACACAACTTCAACCGTCAAGCCGGTGCCTTTATGAGCACAATTAACCAAAAAAAGGTCGACGCCCTCACAAAACTCGCGCTAGACATTAACCCGAATCTAGAAATTAAAGCGTTTAACGAAGGTGTTATAGAAGAAAATATCGATGAATTCCTCCAGGCAGTAGATATTTACGTCGATGGTTTGGATTTTTTCGCACTTGAGGCGAGAAAGATGGTTTTTGCGAAGTGTAATGCATTGAAAATTCCAGCCGTCACTGCCGCACCGATCGGAATGGGAACCGCAGTACTGAGTTTCCTACCCGGCAGAATGTCATTTGAAGAATATTTCCAATTAGAGGGCCAAGACGAACAAGAGCAACTCGTGCGATTTTTAGTCGGACTTTCCCCCGCCATGCTGCAAAGAGCCTATCTCGTCGACAAAAGCAAGGTGGATTTTCTTGCGCACAAAGTCCCGTCTACACCGATGGCTTGCGACATGTGCGCTGGCGTGGCCGCCACTGAAGCCCTAAAAATCCTGCTCAATCGAGGTAATGTTATTGCTGCACCCTGGGGCTTTCACTTTGACGCCTACAGAAATAAACTCGTT
This sequence comes from uncultured Ectothiorhodospiraceae bacterium, assembly GCA_945787125.1. Taxonomy (GTDB): domain Bacteria; phylum Pseudomonadota; class Gammaproteobacteria; order S012-40; family S012-40; genus CALZHW01. The sequence continues at coordinate 1,957 of CALZHW010000080.1, read as the reverse complement.
AAAACCTGGCGACCCGCTGGCAACAAAAATCCGCTGCAAAAATTCACCATCAAGGTTGCAAAAAAAATCCTCGCTGCTTCTAGCCAACCATCGGAGCAAACTAATCACGAACCTGCAATAAATGATTTGCTTAAAAACATTATCGCCGCAGGCATCCGCGCACCCTCAGGAGACAATTGCCAACCTTGGTCATTCGACATTATCAACGATAACGAGATATCAATTGATATCGTATCTACAAAAGCAAAAAGTTTTTTCGATGTAGAACTTGCCGCAACGTATATATCATTAGGCGCAGTCATTAAAAACATGGAAATCGCGGCGCACCATTATCTGGCAAAATTTGAATATCAATACATGCCGAATCAAGCATCAGGCACACTTGGCGCCAAGGTTAAAATTACACCCGCTTTCTTTACCGAGAAACCCGCAAACGATGCGTTTAACGCAATGAAATCAAGAACCGTTAATCGTCGACCCTTTGCACCCATAAAATTACCACAATCGAGCTGGGATGAATTATTGACTAACACGACTAATTCCACATTGACTGTCAGTTGCTACCAGCAAAAAGCGGACATCAAGCCGTGGATTAAGGCCATTAAACTAGCAGATGTCCTACGCTGGGATAATAAAACGCTTCATCAGGAATTGTTTGAGAAGATTAGATACACACAAAAAGAAATAGACACTCTCAAAACCGGCCTAGAGATAGACCGGCTCGGTGCGGGGCCAGGGGCAAAATTTATTATGAAATTTCTAAGCTCCTGGCCTCGTATGCGAACCATCAATAAATTCAAAGCCGCAAAAATGCTTGCCTCACAAACGGCCTTCCTAGCGCGCTCGAGCAGTGGGTTAATCGCCGTATGGATCAATGAAGACAGCCCCGCTGAATGGGCAAAAGCCGGCGAACTTATTGAACGGTTATGGATTGATGCACATAAAATGAACCTGGCGGTTCAGCCCCTACCCGTAGCCGCCTACCTCTTACGCAGATTCAAGAAGTTCGGCGCAACAGAGTTCAATCAGGAACATCTGCCGCTGATCAATGAAATTGAAAGTATCCTCAACGGATACAGCGCACAAGCCGGCGCCAAAGAATGCGCTATGCTGTTCAGAATCGGCAAAGCACTGCCCATGAAAAACCCCGCAGTAAGGCAAAATTTATCCATGTTTTTTAATCGAAAAGACAGATCAGACTAATCCACCAAACGTTAAAACTTAAACTTAGGAGGCTACCCGAGAATTCAAGCCACTTAAACATAAGCCACTTAAAAAACGGGAGTCATCAAACCATGAATACCAAACAACTGGCATTACTTTTTTCACTCTTCATCCCGCTTGACATTTTCGCTGCGCCTTTTACCAACCTATACGTCATCGGCGATAGTTTATCCGACCAAGGCAACTTGTTTAGTGCAACCGTAGAGGCCAGTGGATCCGGTGCGCCTGCGAGTGATCACTACACGGATGGCCGCTTTTCCAATGGCGAGATTGCCATGGGTTTACTGGCGGAAAGCCTGGGAATCACCCTAACACCTTCTTTTGATGGCGGCACAAACTTCGCGTATGGGGGTGCTCGCACCGATTACAACCGAGCTGAAGCAAGTGCCGGATTTGGGGCGCCATTTGCCGACGACCTGTATCCATGGACGCTACGCGGGCAAATTGCAGATTTTAACGCTCAAAACTTCAATGATCCCGATGCGTTATTTGCCGTTTGGTCAGGTTCAAATGATTTAGGTGATATGATTCCTGACGCCGTAGGCACTTTTTTAGATGGGCCAGATGCCACTGCGGCGGCCAGACAAAATTTGCTTAATGGAATCCACGAAGCCATTGACGCCTCCATTGCGGCGGGCGCGCAAAATATTTTAGTACCCAACATCCCAAATCTCGGTAATGTACCGCTTGTTATTCAACGGGATCAAGCATTCGGCAGCACAGGCCTGCTTAC
>CALZHW010000079.1 GCA_945787125.1 uncultured Ectothiorhodospiraceae bacterium | reverse complement strand
CGCTGTAAACCCATCCATGGGCGCTCGATGTCCACATCCATGTGGACAACGGTTTCTGCTACCTATATAGCACCAAACGCTCAGTTACCATGATATTTTGCAAATTTCGCTGAGTAGTTACACCTTGAACTTAGCATTCCGATTGTGAGTTATTAATTAACTTTAAAGGCTGGTGAAAACCTATGACGATACAAATGGCGAGAAATATATGGCAGAATCTACCCTCACTACAAAACATAGAGGCAGTCTCGAGTAATGCGAATAATGATAGCAAAGAACTCGTTGCGTTAAATACACAACTACGGGGCTTGATAACAACAATCATTGATGAAGGAAACAATAATAGCATTGAGGAACTGGCGCAGATAAATAAACTTGCCTCGAAATTATTTACCATTATTCCAGACCTTAACGGTGAAGAACAAGTGTATTACGCTAAACTTTATCGCGTTTGTCACTTGCTAACTCATCCAGATAGCCTTTAATAATAAAAAATCTTCCCCTATGAAACTACTATTTATCATGCTAACGGCGGCAATAAATTTTGTTATTTATTGTACACCTGCGCTTTTGTTAAACCACGTTTTAAAAAAATGGTTTCACGGATATCAGCCATTTACCGAACTAAAAAATAAGGCAGGCATGTTACTGGCTAGCCTGCCTTTTTTTATTTGGTTTGTATTATTCTTATTTGATCCTACACAAAAAACCATTCAACAGATGATCTTCCTTGATCCTCTGTTAATAGGTTTATTAGTCACAATGTTACTACTCATGCAGAAAAAATTTACCGACCAAAATGAAAAAAAGAAAATAAACATAGTCTTCACAGCATTCGCAATGTTTTTTTCAGTACTTTGTTTCTTTTTACTCGACACCGCTACTTCATTTTGAAGCTGGGCGGCACCAATCGAACATTGGACGAAGAAATATGGTGAGAGAGAGTTGGCGTAGAATTCAAAAAACTGACAATAATTGAACCTGCTCACCCACTTCCCCTGTTTTTATTACACTATAACTAAAAGACTCTAGTCATTGTCTTTGCCTTTGTCTTTGCCTTTGTCTTTACCTTTGTCTTTGCCTTTGTCTTTACCTTTGTCTTTACCTTTGTCTTTACCTTTGTCTTTGCCTTTGTCTTTACCTTTGTCTTTACCTTTGTCTTTACCTTTACCTTTGCCTTTGTCTTTGCCTTTGTCTTTGTCTTTGCCTTTGTCTTTGCCTTTGTCTTTATCTTTGCCATTTACCATTGCCATTGCCATATGCTCTCGGTTTCCGTTTCCGTTCCCGTTTCCGCTCCCGCTCCCGCTCCCGCTCCCGCTCCCGTTTCCGTTTCCGTTTCCGTTTCCGTTTCCGTTTCCGTTCCCGTTTCCGTCCCCGTTCCCGTTCCCGTTCCCGTTCCCGTTCCCGTTCCCGTTCCCGTTATTATCAACCCCTGGGCATTCAATAGTTAAACGACATGGTGCAACAAATTCATAACCTGCAGCCTGCAACCCATCAACAACTTCTGTTAGATATTCCACACCGAGAAAAGGATGATAATAAAAGCTGGCAACATGATCTCTAACGACAGACAATTTTTCAGCGTGCCGAATCAAATCAGCTGGCAGTACAGAGCGAAAACTCTCAAAGGGGGCAGGCACCACGTTCCCCAGATTTTCAGGCAACTGACGATAACCATAACGGTCTTTCTCAATAACATAAGGAAAAAACTGACCGACAAACCGATTATCAACAGCGGGATCGCTATAATAAATCATACGTCCATAATGAACTGGATATATATTTTCAATGGCTTTATAAGCCGTATCACTAGCCATGTAATGCGGCGCTTCCCAGGTAAAAGCTTCAAGCCCACTATCACTCAACATTTGTTTGCCCAGATTCATCCGATCAGTAGCCCAACTTATTGAGTCTTCGGGTACAGCACCCACATAGTTTAACGATAAATCAGCATTCTCCGTCACTCGGAAAAACTCAAAATCTTCACCGGTTATTCCTTTATATGGATTAGGAAGATTGCTCAATTGATGAGAAAAACCATGCTGTACAATTGAAGCAAATCCCAAGTCATAGTATTGTTTTAATATCAAAGCAATTTGCGACCCTGGCAGGTCAATGAATTGAGTTTCTGGCGTATTACTAGTGACACCCAGGGGATCACGGAACGCCGGCACTGTTGCAACCGCAAAAGGAATCTGCCGATTAGCCAGCAATGAGAACACTGCCTCAACATCTGCCGTATTAGTACCTGGACTGACATCTTCAAATCGAGCCATGGCATATTTTGGTTTTGCTTCTAGACCAATGTTCAATATATCATGCAATACATCAGCAAATGCCAGGTAGCGATCTTCCTCCGACATATAGGAAAAAGGCACGTCGCCAATAAACCAGAAATTAGCTGAACGGGTAAAATAAGGTGTCTCAATACCGTCAGCATTAATACTGGAAAACGTTGTTGCCATAACAGTGGCCTTGGCAGGATCTAAAATAGTTACCTGATTTAATTCGGTTGCGCAGGCGAATATACCATCACCTTCAGATGCGCAGTTGGCAGTCACTGCACCTGGATTTGCATGCACCACAACACCTTTGAACAACTCTACCGACTTATAATTCACACGGTTATAACCATTGTCATAAATACCGGTGAGATCAAAACCAAACTTTCCACTAAAACCTTCCGGACCCCAAGCAGGGAGCCACGCCCATGCGAGCTCCCCTAAGTTATAATTCATCCATACCAGTGTCTGTGCTGTTGTCGCTGCATCAGCCAAAAAACTCTGATAATTTTGGAGTTCAGCCGAATCTTCAGCGTAGAAACTTTTTTCATCATACGTTGAGCCCAGATAAAATGTTGCTTCATACTGATTGACTTGCCCAGCATTATATTCTGACACTGGCTGCAAAGTTACTTCAGACTTAAAATGTCCTAATAAATTCTCCAGCAATATCGCATGCTCCTTACCAATATGACCGAACGCCCCGGCGCTATCATATAAAACCAGCACTTCTGGCCCACTTTCATTACTTTTAAAGTGTGTTGGAATGGGTTCCGCAAACACAGATGCACTAAAAACTATCAATATTAGTAAAATCAAAAAAACATTCAACTTCAGCAAATATTGCTGCGTTCTATCTCTAAGCCTGACCTCTTTTTTATCTTTCATCTCACTTCTCCTGCTTTGCTTTATTGACGACATGTCGCGGCACTTTTAAGCCATTGGTTATATAATAATATTGCGTTATTATCTGCGTCGTTCAGCAAGTAATCCGGTGCGGAAAATATACTAATATCACGAGTCACAGCCGATGCAATACTAAGTTGTTTAAGCAAATTCGATAAGGATGTCGTTGTATTTGCTCGTTCTTCATTCTTTTCTAAATTTGGTACAAAAATTTCATTCACTATACCGAAACCATCGGGATAACTTTGACTAATTTTCGATAGCTCATTAGCATAGTTTTCGTATTTAGCCAGACTTAGTTTGCGTACACCTACACCATCCTGAAACCAAATTCTCTGAATATACGTATCCTGCAGGATTCTTTCAAAAAAAACTTTCAAATTCACCGCTGACCTTATTCCATTGGAAAAAGCTGATATGGCAATCGGCCACTCTGGCTTGGCCTTTCTCAACAAACTGCTTTTCTCAGCAAGATATTCAAACAAGATTTTCTCCCGCTGAGCAGTATTCCAATTGAAATCATCCAGTTCGTCCGAGATATACCAGCCAGCCACAATATCGTTATTGGCTATGGTCATATTCAAGGTTGGCACTAAAGTTTCGAGCCTTTTTTTCAAATCTAAAAGACTCTGTTGCAAAAACTTTTGCAAGTCGTTATCTGACAACGATAACGCTTTCCAGTAATCGTTTGCGTAATGTGTGCCTATCCATAATTTTATATTGTTGTTCTTAGCGGCTCGGATGAATCTGGGCAATGCAATGACAGACTGACTCCCTTTGAGTTGAGATGCATACAAACTAAACTCATCATATGAAGTCCACTGCAAGACCACCTCATTAAAACCAAGACGTTTGAGATTCAAAAAAATTTCGTTAACTTCATCGCTTGTTTTCACCGCGTCTTTACGATAAAGTTGCATGAAAGTACGCCTTGCCTTGGTAAGTAAACAGACGTCAAGTCCACTGTCCTGTATTTTTACAAGATCAGGCTCTGCGGTAAATGTTTCAGCGGTATATCCCGTATCGACTAACATCGTTATTAGCGCGATAAACAACAGACATTTTCCGAAACCAAATAATCGACATCTATTATGCAAGCAACAATTACCTCAGTAAGTTATTCCTAGCCCAACATTGAGCACCACGTTTTTCTCTTCATCTTTGCTAAGAATTTCATAACCTGCTCTCAATGAGAGTTCATAATTTAATTTATGCCCTTCATAACTCGAGTACAACGCCCTGCCTCTTACCAACATACCTAACCCGGCATCCAGTAACTTGTGTTTTTCTGCGGCGATATTAAGACTGCCTCGTAGATAACCGAATAGACTATTTAACCAACTGAATTTTTGTAATCGCGTTTGCCCGACTCTAAGCTCAGAGAAAAATAGCGTGTTTTTGTCTTGCTGCAACAATTTTGCAGCATCTGCATAGAGCATCAAATACACGCCAGAAACATTTTTATCAACTGCCCACTGACTACCTATAGTGTGCGACCAAGCGGCTCTAAGCATCACATTTTCACTCGTATTATCACCACCTGTAAACATTCTCTCCACTGAAAACTGTGCATTGAGCTGTTCGAACGGCTTAATTCTAAGCCCTACTGCAGGCTGAAAAGTCGGTTTTTCAATGGCCAACGATCGCGTTTCATTTGCCCAAAAAGATCGTATGTAATATTGCAAAGTTCGACCATTACGAAAGCCGTAACTTGTCGGTTGATAGCTAATCGCTAACTCGCCGATACCCTGACGAAATGTTCCCAATGTAAAAGCGGCATCATTAATCCCTATACTGTTATGAAACTGTAACTGAAATTTTCTCGTCAAAATACGGTTGTAAGCCTGGATACGATCAATCCTTGCTGAACTCCCACCTATGGCAGTATCTTTTGCGGCAAGTCCGATCTGTAATTCATCAATAGTTTGCTTAAAATAGTGACTGGCATTTTGGTTTTGATATTGTCTTGCCAAAAGATAGGAATAATTTTCCATGACATCCGGATTGCGACTGTCGGCATTCACCGCTTTTTCAAAATATTGCACCGCTGACTCATCATTATTTTGTTGAACATTGATATAGGCCAGTTGCACGAAATTATTGGTATCGGCATTGACATTTTCATCAAGCTGCACTGCTTTCAACAGTGCTTGCTCCGCCTGCTCCAGCTCACCGCGGCTGGAAAGGCTTTGCGCCAGTTGCGCCCAATGAAACGCCGTTGGCGCAATATCACATAACTGACGCCTTACCGCTACGGCTTCACTATAAGCCTCTGTCTTATGATAATAATCGCCAACCGTTTGATACCAATGAATTTGATCTTTCTCTGGAAGCTTTTCTACAGAAATACTCCTCAGTATCTTAATTTGCGCATCTAATTGACCTTGAACTCCATAAATATGGGCGATTTGCAATTCTAAACTTTTACTCGGCGTAATTTCATTCGCCAATGTTAAGGCTTCGATTGCTAACGCAAATTGCTTTGAGCGCCCATAAAATACGGCTTTAGATTTGTAGATCTGGTATTTTTGCTCAGCATTCAGCCCGGCAAGCCCTTCAATTTCTTCCAGCATACTTAACTGTTCATCATGCCGACCTAGAACGCCATAAAGATGTGAGATTTGAAATTTTATACTGACGTCCGGTGCAAGTTTGTCGGCTTGTTTCAACGCGACAATGGCTGAACTGTATTCTTCCAGGCTTTCATAAGCCACTGCCATCGATTTATAGAGCTGATACCTTTGTTCAGTATCCAGATCGCTAATGCCTTCAAGCTTATGCAAAACCTGTAATTGCTCATTCGGTATTTCATTCTTGGATAGGTAATTCACCAGCAACATGCCGTTATCATAGTCGGGGGTGATCTCAAACGCTTTTTTATACCAATTTACGGCATTATCTGGTTGAGACTCTGTTTGATGCGCCTTTTCTGATTGCTCCAAAGTTAACGCTATCTTCAGTGCAAGCTCAGCCGTGCCGAAAGACTCGAATAAAGAAACCATAGCGTTTAGTGATTTAGGTCCTAGTTGCTCAGCCACCCAGGTTGCCTGGCGTAATAATTCTTTATCAGTTGACTTAAACTGCAACAATTCAGTAATGCATTTAAAACCAAGCTCATATTGTTTTAACAATGTATAAGAGTCACATAAACGCCGGTGTAAAGTTTTATGACTACGTGACGGATTTTTCTCCAACGTTAATGGCTCTAATAATTTCACCACTGTATTATACTTTTTCATCTGCCAAGCGAGTTCCGCCGCTTTCATTTGAATGGAATTATCCCTACCCATACTCAGTGCTTTCCGATAATAATCCAAAGCGAGTTGTTTATTATCCAGCTTTGCATTCAGTACGGCCATGCGTGTGTACCATGCAACAGGCTCTTGTGATTTTTTTGTTTTAATCATCATGTGCACCGAGGCTTGCAAATTTCCTTGTTTTTCCAATGCAATACTTCGCGCTAAACCCGCACGTGACGACAACTGCTTGTCCTTGCTGCGCTCTGCAATCGCCTGCCATCCTTTATTCACGCCTTCCCAGTTACCCTGCTTTTCATATAACTCAACTTGCTGCTGCAAAACCTCCAGTGTCTCGCCTCCGTAGCCCAACATTCGATTAAGAAATATCTGTGCACTTTCATAATCTTTTGCGTTATACGAAAGATGATATAAGGCCTTGTTGATACTGATTTTATCTTGCAGATGAACTCGATCATCTATCAACGCCGCATAGTAATCTGCAACTGCTTTTTCATCCTGTTCAAGCTTTTGCAAAGCACGCGCTCTCATCATCAAGGCTGGGCCGTAGTCAGGCAAGTATTGAAGAAACTTGTCCAACGCTTTTACTAGCTCATCGCTTTGAGATATTTTTGCTAAAATATTCACATAGTGCCAGCGCACTACGTAACTCTGCTCATTAACCACCAAATACTTATCCAGTTCAGCAAGTGCTTTACGTGATTGTCCTAGGTCATTGAGTCGAAATGCTTTTTCCAGGTAAGGAAAAGCGCGCCTTTCACTAAAAGCGCGAGTGAAAAAAGGCTGCTCGTTTGTCAACTTCTCCAACTGCTGTATATAGCTATCTTCTTCGTCCTCCGCCTGTACAGCAAACGTAATACCCAGCGCTAAAACAAGCACTAATAAACCAAATAGCCCAGGATAAACCATCATGTTTTTTTTAAGCGGCCACTGCATTTTTGTAACCTTGTAATATTTGCTGATAGTTGCTATCTATTTGACGAACGAAACGATCACACAGTGTTTTTTCTATTAAGCCCTGCTCAATCAAATACTCCCCTAACTGTTTCCCCGTCGCATTTGCTTCAGTCAAAGAAAGCTCTAGCTCGGTGGGAGTCAAGATCCCCTCGCTTACCACATATTCCGCAAAAGTTCGATGCGTTGCCCGCAGGTTCTTCACCGCTTCCCGCGAGATAGAATTTGCCTCCTTACGCATATTTTCACTAAGATAATAAATAGTACTTTTGATTTTATTCTGATCATTTTGTTGCTCGGAAATGAGTTTGAAAAACGTATGTAAGGCGAAAAAAATATCAGCCTCCGCTGCTAGATAAGTAACAACCTGTGCCTGGAGCTTTTCTTCCAGTTTATGCAGCAAATCATCGTCTAACAATTGACAAGAAGCGATTTCAAGTTTGTTGTTTGCCCAGCGCATGGGGATGAGCTGGTTTTCTCGCATAAACTCATAAGGAAGAATATAAAACAGTGATTCTGGCAAACTGAACGGGTCAAGATCTTTTATTTGCAAATGAAATTTCTCTCCCAATACGCCGACCAGCTCTGCGTCAGTCAAAACTTTGGATTTAACCAGAATACGACCCAGTAATCCGCCATTTGTCATCTGCTCAGCTAATGCGCTATCAAGATCATTCTGCGCTACCAATCCTCTGGTCAACAACAATTCTCCTAATAGTATCTGGCTATCTGAAAGCACATCCATTTCAGGAAAATCATGCGCTGTTTTATCCCAACCTATGGGTTCTCCGCTCAACAAATGCAACAGATAGATTTTGGTCGCACGACAAATAGCGAGATAGTTAATGACAGCACCCCAGATGTAACGCGGGATGACCATAGGCAAAGCACCAACACCATAATAAAGCATACTCCAGGCATGTCGCTGAATAAGCCTGACACCTAGCATGAAGACATTAAAATATGCCAGATACCAAATTAAACTATCATCTGGCAACAAGGGCGCATAAACATAGTCATCCTGTTCAACCCAGTCTTTTAATCCATATAGACTGAAAATAATAATCGCAAGAAAACCCAGCGCTATCGCATGACTAAAGAAAATCATTTTTCGATCTCGCCAGAAAAGATATTTGGTACGCCAGTTACCTTGCCAGCCAAAGCTTCGCCATGCCTGAAAAGAAATACCAATGGTCCAGCGGGTTTTTTGTCTGACAGCGGGCCAAAATTTATTAGGAAAAAATTCTCGGGTTGCAATATAAGCTGAGGTATTATCACCTGAGTCGGCCTCATGCGATCGCCATATATTATCCGCGTCCTCAATCGCAAAGCGTGCGAAAATCTGCTTCAAACCTGCATCCCGCAAACGAAATGAAAAATCATAATCTTCCGTCAATGAGTGCGTACTAAAGTACTCACCCGTTTCAGCCGCAAATTTTAAGGCTTTCCTGGAATATGCCGTGCCGACACCAGCACCCGGCACGACATTCGCCAACGTCTCCCGCACATAGATCTCTTTGCTATGAAATTCAGCAAACTCATCCATATAATGCCCACCTGTCAGATCCCACCATTTGCGTTTGAGCGAATAGACGGGGATTTGCACCAGATCATAGTCATACAGCAGCGTATTGAATAAACGCATGGCCAACGGATGAACCACATCTTCAGCGTCTTGCATAATCACCCCAGCAAATCGAATATTTTGCTTTTCCTCATACGCATGAATTTGACGGATTATATGGTTTAAACAATCCGCTTTGCATGTAGGGCCAGGCAGCGCTGTAACGACTTTGTGAATATTTGAATAGCGCCGTGTAAGTTTATCTACTTCGGCCTGAGTTTCCTTATCATTGGGATAAGTGCCGATAAAAATTTGATAACTCTTGTAATCCAGTGTTTTAACGATATTACTTACCGCAGAGTAAATAATATCTGACTCACTCCAGGCTGGCAGCATAAGCGCGAGATGCAATTCCGGCTTGGCAATAACGCTACGCAAGGAAGGGTTGCGAGACACACCCCTTGGCTGCCATCTCTCTTTCAGCTTTTGAAAGAAAAAATAAATATCAATGAAAATGTCATCAATGGCGGATATTGCAAACACCACCGCCGCAAGGACGAAGAACACCTGGGACACCAATAATAGTATCGCTGAAACGTCGGTACTTAACATAATATTTTCTCAGCAAACTAATCTTGTTTCACCAAATGTGCGACTTTTATGTAGTTTCGCGCACATGCACTTCTCCACCTTTATTATTTGGTGTTTTACTCATCGCTATTCCGTGGTAATTCAGGATAGCGGCGAGTATGCGTTCGCTGGCTCGGCCGTCCCCAAAGGGGTTTGTCACTCCTTGCATGGCCGAATAAGCCGATGAATCGGCTAACAGTTGGCTCGCGGCAGAAACAATCGTCGCCGGATTAGTTCCGACCAACTTGGCGATTCCTGCACGGATTGCTTCCGGCCTTTCGGTTTTATCTCGAGTGATTAACACGGGGACAGAAAAAGACGGAGCTTCCTCTTGTATTCCACCAGAGTCGGTAATAATGAAATAGGCCTTTTTCATGAGATACACAAAATCGATGTACTCCAAAGGCTCCAGCAAGAAAACATTACTGGTGTCATTCAATATCTCATTCACCGGCCGTCTGACATTTGGATTCAAATGTACCGGGTAGACAAACTGCACAGCCGGATACTTGCTCGCCAAAGTTGCAATAGCAGAACAAAAATTCTTGAATGGTTCGCCAAAGTTTTCCCGCCGATGACCAGTAATCAACACAATTTTATTAGCGAAATTTAGCATTGAAAACTTGACACTCACTCGCTTATTCAACAAGTCATCACTTTCAATTCGCGCACTAACCTGCTGCAATGCATCAATTACTGTATTGCCAGTGACTATGATTTTTTCTGCCGCCACACCTTCATTCAACAAATTGCTTTGCGCATCACTTGTTGGTGCAAAATAAAGGGTAGATAAACTATCCGTGACACGACGATTGGCCTCTTCTGGCCATGGCGAATAAATATCGTTCGTTCGCAATCCTGCTTCGACATGAAACACGGGGATTTTCTGGTAAAAGGCCGCCAGACTTGCGGCCATTGTCGTCGTGGTATCACCATGCACAATGACGCCATCAGCAGCAAAGTCATGCAATACTTTAGAAACGCCTAACAGCGCCTTCGAGGTGATTTCTTCGAGGGTTTGCCCCTTACCCATGATATTAAGATCATAGTCTGGCACTATCTGAAACAATTCCAGCACTTGATCAAGCATCTCGCGATGCTGGGCAGTGACACAGGTTTTTACGTCTAACGACGGGTGCTTGCGTAGCTCGTGAAATACGGGCGCAAGTTTAATCGCCTCTGGTCTTGTGCCAAAGACAAGCAGTATCTTTTTCATACATCCCCACTATGAGATTTGTTACCAATTACCTTTTTTATTTTTAGTTTGTAACACCTAGGAGCCTGTCCGAGAATGGCAAGCTTACTGGTGCAAAAGGTAATTATGATTTTCGTTTATACGATACAGTTTTAAAGTCTATAAATCATAGAATCTTAGGTCAGTTCCATTGACATCTCCTGTTGACAATTATTGGAACAAGGATTGCTGGCGGCATTTTTCTCAATTATTAAACCTGGCTTCGTCATGAAGGATTGAATATACATTATAAATGCGCTATTTGCAGGAGCATTTTTTAGATTTGACACTCCTTAACAATTACCACCTAGTTAACATGATAAATGTAGCCAAACTATGCAAAAAATATTAAGAGAATATTAAAAAATGACTCTACAAATCATTTTTTAATATATTTGAATTCGATTTACGTTAACGATAGCGCATAATTATTAAAAATAAAAACATTATTCTCAATACACCTTACTGGAGGTGCTGGCAATATCGACGCTACCATCAAACCCACACTCTCTATTGACGATGTATCTCACCAAGACCTTGCACTGAGAGCGGAGGATTAAGTCTGCCCAGGAAATTAGCTCAATGGCAACCGTTTTACATTCATAAACTGGATTTTTTCGCTTGATTCAGTGATTCGAATTCGACTAATGCCAGCATTTCCGATATCCAACTTATAAATACTTGCAGCAGGGGCATCTAATACAGCCGCTAAAATGGCGCGAATAACACCCGCATGCGCCACCATCAGGACATGCTGACCTGCATAAACAGAGACAACTTTTCGATAAACCACCACAACCCTTTGCATGAACACATCAAGGTCTTCCGCATTGGCCGGTCGATTAATGGCGGGGTCTTGATAAAACGCATCGTACTCAGCCTTATTGACGGCAATGATTTCATCTGGTGTTCGACCCTCCCAAGACCCAAAACCCACTTCTTCTATATCATTCTCTATGCTTAGCGGAAGTTTATGCTTCTCACTAAGCTGCTCAGCAAATGCTTTGCAGCGCAACAGGGGTGAGCTAACAATTTGCTGCCAAGGTACGGATTCACCCACCGCACCCCACATCTGCTGCCAGCCTCTTTCAGTTAGTGGGTCATCCACCCCCCACCCGCGATATTTACGGCCACCCTCCGGCTCACCATGTCGAATTAAATCAATTACGGTCCTGCTCATTAATCAGATTTCCTTAGCTAAGGGCTGCCTATAAAATTATTTCACATTTCTAACTTTCCACTCACTCATTCTAGCTGCGTTATTCGTCAGTTAAATAGCTCACTATTTGCCTTCCTCACGCCTTGCTAAAATGGCGATTGAAAACCCATAAATGTGAACTGATTTTTACGGCAACCCTAAGTATAACATCTCGAGATAGTAATATTTTTGTTTCATGCATGGAAGCAAGGCTACTCTTACGTGGCTCGCTCCCAGCTCATGGACCAACCGTACAATGCAACACAGATCATGATAGGCATTAAAACACCAAAAAGAAAAAACAATAAGGGCATCATCAATAAAGAATAATTAATCAAGAAATAGGCATGAAACATAACGTGGAAAGGGGCAAAAACAACCAGCATGAGTAACGTTAGAAAGGTGAAAAGTACTTTTTTTGGACGCGAGTAATTAAAAATGTAATACGTTAGCGCATGCATCCAGGGAACCAGGAACATTAATAAAACAGTGAAAACCAGCAAACTTTCTGTTTGCCCAGCAGCCGTGTACAGATAGCTTTCAGCATTCCACCAAAAAAAAGCCTGTGATGTTAGCTGAATAAATGCAACAACACGCAACAGATAACTTAATGGCAATAATTTTGCTGGTAACAACAAACTCAACACAATAACGGCAAGAGTAATCATTAATATAACTACCCAGAGTGTTAACGAAGGAAATACTGATGGAATCTCAATAAAGGGTAACGGTACTGCCAACCAATCCCAACCGTAAACTTTAGTTATGACGAACAGCGGTAGATTCAGTTTATCAGCCCAAAAGTCAAAGAATTTACTCCAGCCATTTGCAATGTATTCTAATACGCCAAAAAAAAACAAACTAAATAGCATAGGCAGAAGAAACATTTCTATCAATATTGATTTTGGTAATTTATATGAGCGCATTGCCCTATGCTGATGATACTGCAGCCTGGATTTAGCATAGTCATCATTAAGCTCTTTGCGTTTTCGTGCTGTGGCTTTATTTTTAGTATTCATAGAAAACACCTAACTGGACTCCATTTCGCGCATAGCTTGCGCTATAGTGATTCACCAGTGCATTTATTCCAAAACGTTTCGTTAGCCATTCTCGCCAGGTAAATGAATATTCAGTACTCGCGAACTCAGTCTTGAAATTTTCTGGCCCGATAATTTGGTAGGCCTCCGTCCCGTCGTCTACTTTGAATACCAGATATCGCTCCTTGTTCCTGCCATAGGTAATCGCTAGAATTTTACGCGTAGCCACAACAGCACCAGGCTGACTGTTGTTCAATTTAAAGCCTGCAGATATCACCCAGTTCCTGGGAAAATAATAAATCAGCTCAAGCGCATAATTGTTATCATAATGCGAATCTTTCGCATCATAATAGGTATAAGCCAGAGTAGAAATCAGTGATTTATTTGTTAGCCACTTTTTGCTGAGCGATAAATCCATGCGCTTACGAGGCAAGAAAAATCCCCCACTGCTTGTAGCCACGTGAACACTGCCATACCACCAATCATTAATGACTCGCGTATTTTCAACACCAACCAAAACACCGCTTTCTTTAAAATGGCTTTGCGCAGAAAACTCCAGTCTTAGCATATTATTGCTGTCAACTTGTAACACATAGTTTAGCAGATAGTCTTGCCAGGGATCATAACCCTGACTAAGCTCTGCATAGTAGTAATCAACTTGAAGATAATCACCTGTCAACTTATCCTCTGCAGCTTGAACGCTAACGGCACTTATAAAAAAAACCACAACACTGATGAAAGCAATTAAACATTGCAACATTCTCCCCCTCCCTGTTTTGGTTTTTTCTTCCACGATACACATTCCATCAGACAATTATCTTAATCATCTGCAGTATCGATTTCAGGCAAGCGTACATTAATAGTACCGTAGACCAGCACATTGTCAGCGCAGGCAAACGCCAGTGCTGTAATGGTCGATGACTGCCCTACCGAGCCAACAGTTGCACCGTGACCAAGCTTTACATTTTTTTCCGAGATAACTGGACCTTGCAAGTAACTCCAATCACCAGCAAGGATGTCTGCACGTGAAACAATTGAGCCTTCTATTGTCACTCGCGATTCAATTGAAATACTTTTATAGGCTTTTATATTGCCAAGAATCAAAGAACCGTGACTTATTTTAAGGCTTCCACGCACAATCAAGTCACAAGAAATCAAACTGTACGGCGGGATTATACAATCACCGTTTATTATGCATCTGCCTGCCGCATCAAGTTCACACTTTACTTTTCTCAAGTGAGAAATGTCTTTTTGTCGATCTTGAGTTATACCAAGATCTTCCCTATCAATATTATCTTGCGCGCCAAACTCAATTATCGGCGCATTGAGCCGACTAAAGATACAATTCGATTTAATCTCTATTTTCTTATCTGCACTAACGCGACCAAACAACTTACAGCTTTCTCCTACCTCGATCACATTTGCTTGTAACCATCTTGTTACAATACATTCATCATCCAACTTCACATTGCCTAACACCAGCGCCGCGTAAATTTTAGTTTTACGTCCAAACTCCACATGGCTTTTTGCATAAATCTCCTGTGTGTAGACATTATTATCTGGCAGCCGCACTGATTCAGGTACATAAACTTTTTTATCAATAACGCGGAATAGTTTATTACTTCTCGCTGCAGAAAATTCGCTATCTGGCGTAATGATCTTATAGCTGTCTTTGATAAATGCCATTGACAATTCTTTGTCTGCAAATACTTTAAAACGATCAGAAAAATGTCTAACCTCGTCATTAGTACTGACTCGCCATAAAGGTGTCGCATCTTTTTTTAACAACCACTCTTTAATCGCCGGCGTAAATGGCAACAATAAAATGGCAAAAAACGCTGTAAAAAAAGCAATATCCCACATATTAATGGTTTGTATTTCGATACCGCTGTGTTTTATCCCATTTCATTTCACGCTTCAGAAAAATATCTAATAACTGACTTAGCGTCGCTTGAGAGATTGCAACAACGCTAATGACAAAACCGAACAACACAAAGGGTAAAAGTCGAATTCGGTGTCGACTACCGTCTAAGTAAGTTGCGGCCGCCATCTGGAAAAACGCGGCAAAATTACCCAGTGCGCTAAACAAAACGAATGAGAAAAACACAATAAAAGTAGTGACTATAAACGAAGGAGTAAAATAAAATAATATAATACTAATGACCCAGGCCAGCATTAACAGTGGCGCCATAACATAGACACCCAGCAAGGCCAACCCATCAAGTTTTTCAAAAAATGTCAGGCCTTGCTTCTTGAATAGCCCAATTGTATGACTGATCATCGCCTGATTGTGACCTTTTGCCCAACGCATGATTTGCTTCATTCTAACTGACCAAACCTCAGGCACTTCTTCGTAACATTCTGACCGGTTCTGATAGACAACTTTCCAGTCGTTTAAGAGCAAACGATATGTCAGATCCGTATCTTCGGCTAAAACATCATCGCGCCAACCACCGATAGACTCTAAAGCATTAACTCGAATACCGCCGACTGTTCCACCGTATTGCGGCACAAGATGCAAATTCATTCTCGCCTGTTGATCAACCTGATAACCCCCAGATCTTTCCAGATCGAGAATTCGAGTTAATAAATTACTGCCTACATTTTGCGGCACAACACGCCCCATGGTTGCACCAACTTCAGGATCAAAAAATGGCGAAACCAGTTGTTTCACCAGACCTCTTGAGGGCAAATAGTCAGCATCAAACACCACAATAATTTCACTGTCCAATAACTTCATGGCATCTTTCAATGCGGCTGCTTTACCGGGCTTGCCAGATGATCGATGAAAGGGGGTGATGGCGCCAGGATAACGCTCAACCAGGGCGTCGATGATCTCTCGGGTTCTATCAGTTGAGCGATCATTCATCGGCATAATCCGAATTTTATCGCGTGGATAATCCACGTTTAACAACGCATTCAAGGCGCCTGCAATAACGGCCTCTTCATTATGTGCAGCAACCAACACCGTAACAGAAGGCCAATTGGCTGAATCAATATCCAGATAAGGATACCGTTGATCACCAAAGACTCGATTTAAAGTGAATACATAATGGCGCACTGAATAAAACGCCATCAAAAATATTATTATCAGCAAAATGGCTGTTAATATTCGATAAACAATGGTTGCGAGAGTCCAGGCACGCTCATCGAGCTGATTGCCCAGCAAATCCTCATCATCTTCAACAAGAGTTAGCGCTTTGTCCGTCTTGTTGTCCGCCTTATTGTCAGCTTCAGTATCATCTTTCATTTCACTAAGAAGCGTAATGATACCAACTGGCACGACATCATTTTGCCTCGCAACTTGCGCCATAACAAATTGAGGCATAACAACAAGACACAGGATTGCAATAATATTGATTAGTTTTCTCACTATCACAACCTTGAGAAAGAAACAAATTTGGGTTTAGAAACGAGCCACTTTTCCCAACAAAGCGGAAAAATGGCCATGAATTATGTGCTATTAACGTGAGATAAATTTCAAATAACGACCTTTGTCAGCAATAACGAGCCAGTTGTCTTTGTCATCTATAACTTTCGCTTTTCCTTCCTTTATAGATGGCTCGTTATAAGCGGCCTTAGGTAGAATAATGGCCTGATCCTTTAAACTATTAGAGTGACCCAGTTCAAAAATATTGACACCATTGTTGCGCTTAATATCCCAACTTACTTGCTCTCGCTCAATCATAAACTCGGCAAGATCGGTCATCGTATACCATTCAAAGAGCTTGGTTTTTTCATAGGCTTTTGCCCGATCAAGGATATTCGAGACTACATTGGGATATTGCACTGCGCCTGCCGGATGAAAATAGATTAAACGACTGGTTCGATTATTTACGACAAAATCCATTAAAGCACTATACCAACGAGCGATATCCGTTTCGCTAACACCATATTGTAAGAATTCTTCGAAGGTTGCATATTCGCCAAACGTGCTAACGGGGAACGCCCACAATTCCGGGTTAGACAATTCACCCTCAGCATACATTCGGGTTTGTGCCATGCCAGTGCCACCGGCTGTATAGTAGGCCTTGACGCCCTCAGCATTTAGCCAATCTAGCGCCCAAGACGGATTATTGCCTTGTGGAGCAGAATATTCAGTACTTGACCCTGGTGTTAAATCCTCTATAGCATCACGATTCAGTTCAAGATACTGCACAAACTCTGCTGCATTTTCTTCACTAGCGAAGTCACCAAAATAATCAT
>CALZHW010000078.1:5646-17284 GCA_945787125.1 uncultured Ectothiorhodospiraceae bacterium | reverse complement strand
GCATCTGGAACGCCAAACAAAGGCATGCTTCGCTATCGCATGGAAGTTGGTAAAAGCAATGGCGTTAAACCGGGCAATATTGTTGGCGCAATCGCGAACGAAGCAGGCATTGAAAGCGAATTCATTCAACAAGTATCTATACACGATAGCTACAGCACGGTTGATTTACCCGAGGGTATGCCAAAAAACGTATTCCGCGATTTGCTTAAAACTTGGGTATGCGGTAAACAATTGAATATCACATTGATAAATGAAGCGGGCTCTCCCAACGAAATCATCAAACCTAAAGTCAAAAAGAGCTTTAAACGAAAAACAACTCATTGATGTAATTCAACCGCATCAAACAGATTTTTGATGCGGCAGGATTCACCAAAAAAGGCTAACCCAGTGGGTTAGCCTTTTTTGTTTTAGAGTAACAGATTACTCTTTTATACGTTCCCACGCAGGAGCGTGGGAACGAGTGTTGCTTTTCGTTGGGCTAAGTGTGACGCGCCCAATAAGCTGCTGCAATAATGATCGATTTTATACTGGGCACGATGAGGATCAATTGTGATTTACCTCTTATGAAAAAATGGTATTATTGGCGGATGAAAGGAAATAAAAAATACTTATGAACCGTGAGATAAACCCTACACAGCCCACCGCTGAATCAACCGAGCCTTTAGAAAAGAAATTACTAGGGATCACCGAGCACCCTAAACGCTTTAAGCTACACAATGAATTGCATATAGGTGCCTATGAACAAATTATAGCGCCGACTCAAATATCTCAGCTGGTACTTCTATCCGACAATGATCAAGCAGCCCAAGAGCGTCGGCGCATCGCGCAGTTATGTGAACGGTATGACATCGCTCCCCCCTCCCAGAACAGTGATCACTTCAGTGCCATATTGGGTATATATCGAATCACCTGGGAGCGTCATACCGAATATTCCACCTACACATTCTTTCATAGTGCACCGTTTGAAACGCCGTTTGCCGAACCCGCCATTGATCATGTATCTAAGGAGTGGTTAGCCACCCTGCCCGGTGTCGTTATTGCGGCGACCCATATTGCTTTTGATGATAGTGAGCGCCAACAGCGCAGCCTTAAGGAATTATCCCAGCTATTTGCGTCAAACACCGTTATTGGTTCAGAAGTGGCCGCCGGCAATGCTATCGTCTGGACAGATAACCAGATTCATACTGATGGCTTCGGTCGCATCCTAATCCATAATGTTGCGTTACGTAGCCGGCAATCCGGGCGCTTGGTGAAACGCCTGCTTGAAATCGAAACCTACCGCATGCTAGCAATGCTGCCCGTGCCGATGATGAGAGGTTATATTCAACAATTAGCCCATTTTGATGAACAGCTAGCGGATCTGACGGAAAAAAATATCGGACTAGAATGCCTCGAAGATGAGCAAGACCTGCTGAATGAACTCACGCAACTCGCGGCTGAAATAGAACGTATCTCAGCAAAAACCAGTCAACGCTATAATGCCTCTTCTATGTACTACGAAATTGTGAAATTGCGCGTATCTGAATTACGTGAAAAACGCATACAAGGTTTACAAATGTTCGTCGAGTTTATGGAACAACGACTCACATCTGCCATGGGTACGTGCACCCTGGTCAACAATAAACTTGAAACTCTCTCACTGCGAGTTGAACGTACATCATCTTTATTGCGTGCCCGGGTAGAAATCTCCATGGAAAAACAGAGCCGCGACCTACTTGTCTCGATGGATAAACGCGCCAAGCTACAACTGCGCTTGCAACAAACCGTAGAAGGCCTATCAGTCGTGGTACTCAGCTATTATTTGCTTGGGCTGGTTTCATATGGCTTAAAAGCAGTCAAGGCAGCGGGCATCAATTTAGACACCGAACTCGCAACAGGAATCGCAATCCCCATTGTAGTTGGTACCGTACTTCTAGCCGCTCGACGATTGCGGCGGCGCATGGATCGCATGCATGATGACTGAATGATACAAAGCCTTGCAGGGTGCGTCTCCACGCACCAGCGAAACCTGCAAGCGCCCCAAGAAATATGAGCTAGCTGATAGACAAGCAGGATAACAAACTCCTTGGATAGCCCAGAGATTTACGGTGCGTAAAACGCACCCTACGCTGACCAAGCTGTATATCGAAGCTGTCGACTGATGAATCGAAGTTCAACTCAGGTTCAACTACCCAACGGCTCAAACAATGCCTCTAAGTCTTTTGCGCTGGGTAGTTTACCTTTGCCGGCGTTGTCGAATAGGCCTTCGGCCAGTTTGCGTTTACTTTCTTGCATGAGTTGAATGCGAGTTTCTACTGTTGCTTCGGTTATTAACTTATAGACAAACACGGGTTTGTCCTGCCCCATACGATGCGCGCGGTCGGTCGCTTGCGCTTCTACTGCTGGGTTCCACCAGGGATCGTAGTGAATAACGGTGTCTGCGGAGGTGAGGTTTAAACCGGTTCCACCAGCTTTCAAACTGATGAGAAATAGTGGTACTTCGCCGTTTTGAAATTCAGCGATGGGTTTTTCCCGGTTGCGGGTGCTGCCGGTGAGTTTGACGTATTTAATGTCTAGTTTTTTCAGTTCCTCTTCAATCAATCTCAGCATCGAGGTGAATTGAGAAAAGAGTAATATGCGTCGCCCTTCTTCCAGTAATTCCGGCAGTAAGCTTACCAGCAGATCGAGTTTGGCTGAGTTTGCTTGTTTGGTATTAAGATCACTTTTCAATAATCTTGGATCACAACAAATCTGTCGTAGTTTAAGTAAAGCATCCAGCACAATAATATGACTGCGGTTTATGCCCAGCTTGCCAATACTATCACGCACTTTTTTCTGCATACTGATACGCACGGTTTCATATAAATCTCGCTGCACGCCTTCCAGTGCAACACTGCGGATAATTTCTGTCTTTGGCGGTAGTTCTTGTAATACGTCATCTTTTTTGCGCCGCAACATAAAAGGCGCCAGACGTTTTGCCAAACGTTGCGCTCTTTCTGTATCGCCTTGTTTTTCTATAGGTGTGCGGAATAATTGGCGAAATTGTCGTTGATCTCCCAGCAAACCAGGCATTAAGAAATTAAACATCGACCACAGTTCGCCGAGATGATTTTCCATCGGTGTACCGGTAAGACATAAACGATGACGTGCGTTAAGTTGACAAGCGATTTTGCTCGCCTTGGCTTTGGGGTTTTTGATGTTTTGCGCTTCGTCAAGAATCAGCATGTGCCATTCGTGTTGTAGTAAAACTTCATCGTCTCGCCCAAGCAACGGGTAGGTGGATAAAACAATATCGTGATTTGCTATTTCATCAAAATGATTTTTACGGTCAGGGCCATGCAAGGTTAATATCGTTAAATTCGGCGTAAATTGTTCTGCTTCGTGGCGCCAGTTATACATCAGGCTGGTAGGCGCGATGACCAATACGGGTTTATCCAATCGACCATGTTTTTTTTCTGTCGCTATATGTGCCAGCGCTTGCACGGTCTTTCCCAGCCCCATATCATCGGCTAATACGCCATGAAAACCATATTCACGCAGAAACTGCATCCAGCCAAGCCCATCTTGCTGATATTTTCTGAGTTCCGCTTTGAAATTTTTAGGGGGTTTTTTAGCTTTTATACCTTTGAAGTTAGCAAGCTTATCAGCCGTGCTCTTTAACTTTTCTCCCCCTTGCCATTGCAGTCCTTGCTCCTGCAATTCATTCAGCTCTGCTGCTCGCCATTGCGGCAAACGCAAGCTCTTCTTTTGGCCTGATGAGCTATCGAATAATTCCATCAACACATTGACAATTTTCCAAATTCGATCAAAGGGTATCGCTAATAGTTCGTTTTCCCCAATCGGTATCAATGCATTTTTTGGCGGTTTTTTCCGTTTTTCTTTGATATCTCTAAACAGCGTTGAATGATCATGAATGAGCTGGGTTATAATTCGGATAAGATCATATTTTTTACCATTAACCATGATGCCCAATTCCAAATCAAACCATTGATTGTCATTGGTATCATCAACATCCATTTGCCATTCATCGACTTCGCTCACGTTAAATGGAAAATCTTTGTCAATAAACACTTGCCAGCCATGCTCTCGCAATACCGGTAAATCACGCAACATGAATTGTATCCAGATATCATCTGCGGGCACGAAATCAGGGTGCAGTAAAGCAAATAAATCTTCTGGAATATTGTGATCCATTTCCATAGCCCGTAGAGAGGCAATTCCCATCTTTGTTATCTGATCCAGGTACTTTTTTTCAGCCTCCATATTCCGCTTGATCTTCACCAAACTATTGTTTTTTAACTGCGTCAATACTCGTTCTTTAGCATGTACACTCGTTGATACGCCGGCATAATCCATCTTGACTTCCATCGCTGGTTCAGGCTCAACATAGTCCATGTAATCATAATCTAGATCATTGTCGTAACCATCATCCGGTTCATACATACACAATCGTATACTTGGTTTCGGCTCGACATTTTCCTTTTTTATGATGCTTAGTTCGACCGGTGCTGGTGTGCTTTTAACGACTTTTCGCAAGCGTTCGCTAACATCCGAAATGGCATCAACTGAAATTCTAGGTGCTTGCTGCAAGTGTTCAATTAAGGTATTCGGCACATCAAACAATAAAGGGCCACATTGGTGTGTTACATCAATAAAATAGCTCGGTGGATTCGACGGCACTAACACAGCCGCTTCACTCCCTGGCTTTAAGATCAAACGTTGGCTAGCATCTTCATAGGTATGCCATTGCATTAATCCTTTCATCGGTTCACCTGCGGTTATTGCAGGTGAATTTTTGTTTTTCCAATGACATCGCCCGGTAGCAATCATTTTCGCTAACAACTCACCACCGCCGGGTTTACTCAGGTTATGGTAATCGATGTGATCTAACATCTTGCGGGTGTAAACCTGGCGTAAAATCTGTTCGTCATCCGTGCCGATAAAACTTGCCCGTCCGTGACTAATAATTCTGTAGGGATCATAGCGACTTTCCTTACCATATCCTCCCGTTTTCAATTGTCGCGTACTGACATAGTTAACCCAAAGTTGATCGCCCGTAGGATAATGATTCACATTAATAATATATAGTAAGCAACTAAGGTTAGGGGGTAATTGTTGTCTGCTCGTATTTTTTGCCTGAGTAGAAAGTTGTTGTTCGAGTGTTTCTAACCAATTTTCAACATCTCTGCCAATTTTTCTTGTAGGTTCTATTGGTATTACAGCAACACTATCAGATTTATCATTCTGCTCACTAATCGCAGCTAACAATAAGGCAACAGCGTGTTTGCATTTCAGTCGCACTGGGCATGTACAAGTGGATACAAATTTTGACCCTAGCAAGCTTTTTTCGATCCTGACATGAACATTATATTGCTTGTTCCCAGAACCTCTCACCGTGCCATAAACTGAATCTCGCATAGCGTTAAAGCCAACATTAAGTACATTACCATTTGAAAAATAGTTTTCTCCGCGGCTTATCACTCTATCTTCAAACCTGTCATAAACGTCTTGACGACTATAAGTCAACGGCATTGCATGTTCCTGGTAATAATATCGTGCTGTGATTCGAGATGGATTTTTTGAGACTATTTTACAGTAATTTCAATTAAAAAAATCAGATGATCGCGAAATTAACATGCATTCGCCCATGGAGTTTTTTTAGTCGATTAGTGTTGATTTCGTAAGCTTATCCAGCTTAGGAACGTGCATGAAATAAATTACCCATCTTGCATCTCATCTTCAGCCTGTCTTGGCACGTTATTCAATCACAAAAGCTCGAAATAGAACGACTATTCCTGCACTTTTATGATTTCAGAACGTGCCAAGACAGACTAAATATGAGCGCCAGGTGTCCAATTTGTTTCATGCACGTTCCTTAGCATTCTACTGCAGATTGGTTATTACGGCTTGCTTGGCGGAGGATAGTGAGTTTCTGTTATCAAGGAAAGGTGAAGGTGCCACTTTATAGCTCCCGCAACGGTGATTCTTATCAAGAGAGGCCATGAATACCTCTTTGGCTCGATAAGACGTTACCGCTACGGACGCTAGGAGCCTGTCCGAGAATGGAAGTCGTCGCGAGGGAAGTTCATTTTAGTGCAGTTTTTTCGATCGTTTGAAGTTAATAGCCGTAGCTATTCGCCGAAAAGGATCGGAAAAAATGTGCAAAATGAGCTTTTCGCAGCAGGCTCTCCATTCTCGGACAGGCTCCTAGTTAGACAGAATAGTTGAGCATCTATTGTGTATTATTACCTACTCATCTTCCGGTACACGGATTACCAAAAAGTTTGACCCGCCATTTCGATGATGCACCAATACTGGCACTGGCTTACCTTTTGGTAAGTCTTTGACTATGCCTTTAAAATGATCGACATCTTTTATTTCGATGTTATTGATAATCTCAATGACATCTCCCGCGCGGATTCCAGCTTCCGCTGCCGGTCCACCTTTAATATCTTTAACAACAACGCCGCCTTGCGAGCTTAATTCAAGTTTTTCTCGGTGTTCGTCAGTTATATTGATAACAACCACACCGATACGATTAACGGAGGTACTTTCCGGGTCACGGCTGGAGACTTTGATTTCATCTTGCGTTGGCAGTTCGCCGATTTTCACTTGCAGTGTTTTTCTTTTACCGTTACGAATGATTTCTACCGGAATTTTTTTATCAATTGGCGTGATGCCAACGATGGGCGGTAAATCGGAAGAATGATCAATTTCCTGCCCATTAAAGCTGATGACTATGTCACCCACCATAAACTTGGCCGCTTCTGCTGGGCTATCTGGCAGTACACGTGCTACCAGAGCGCCTTGCGGTTTATCCATATCAAACGATTCTGCCAGATCCCTCGTAACGTCTTGGATAAGTACACCCAACCAGCCTCGTTTCACCTCGCCACCATCTTTGAGTTGCTCAACCACATTCATTGCAACATTGATAGGAATAGCAAATGAAACACCCATATAGCCGCCAGTGCGACTATAAATTTGCGAGTTAATGCCAATGACTTCGCCATCAAGATTAAACAATGGGCCGCCGGAATTACCGGGGTTAATCGCCACGTCGGTCTGAATAAAAGGTACATAATTTTCGCGCGGCAAACTGCGCCCTTTAGCGCTGACGATGCCTGCCGTTACCGAGTAATCAAACCCAAAAGGTGAACCAATGGCAAGTACCCACTCACCGGGTTTTAACTTGGCAGAATCACCCAGTTTCACAACGGGCAGGTCTTCTGCCTTGATGCGTAATAAAGCAAGATCGCTTCTGGAGTCACGGCCAATCAATTCGGCATCCAGCTCACGCCGATCACTCAAGCGCACAATTATTTTATCCGCATCTTCAATGACGTGATTATTGGTTAATATAAAACCATCATTGGAAATGATAAAACCTGATCCTAGTGATTGCGCTTTCTGCTCCGGACCGTCAAAACCTTCTCCGTCATTACCGCCACCGCCTTTTTCATCGTCAAAAAAATGTTTAAACCAATCATTGAAAGGGCTACCCTCTGGCATCTCAGGCATACGGCGTTTAAAACTGTTTTTCGGCTTAACTTTTTGCGTGGTACTAATGTTGACCACCGCTGGGCCATAGGTCTCTACCAACTCGGTAAAATCTGGTAAACCAGTCTTGGCAAATGCGACCTGCGTGAAAGCAAACAGGATTAAAGTCAGGTACAAATTTCTAAATGTTTTCATTTTCATAATTTGGTTAGTCATCGCTTAGTTATTAACTCGTAATTATTTAAACCAATCGTATTTCGTGGCTGTTATTCTCTCGCTTTTGCACCTTACACAACTTTTGCAAGATTACTGCCTGGTAGTCAGCATCGCGGCCGATTGCCCGGTTCATTCTGGCAATAACCAAAAAACCTATCGCCAAACCTGATAACGAGAAGCCGATTTTTGCGGGTTCGCCATACGGCCAACCGTATAGGAAGAAAATCATATAACCCAGCATGGCAAAGCCAAACATAAATACCAGGGGTAATCCATACATCAGGAAAGAGCCTTTTAACAAAGCGTTTTCTCGTAAGCCTAAAACCACTTCGTCACCCGCTTCATATTGTCTTGGATTCAAAACTTTTAAACGAGTTCTCTTTTGACCCAAAACTTTTTGCAACACAGCAGTGCCACAGCCTTTATTGACACTGCAGCTGCCACACGTTGATTGGCGTTGAGTTTCAACCCAGGCAAATTCGTTTTCTGTCTCTACGATTAGAGCGTTTTCTTTAATCATTTATAACCACTGATAGAAGAGTTGTGCATAGAAATTATGGCCTATCCGTTGATTCTACGATGCCAATGGAATGGAAGTATAGCAAATGTGGCTGTGAATGCTTGTGCAATCATAATCTGCACATAAAATTGACATTATTTATGCCCAAATCTCACCCTCGTCTGCTCAATTATTTAACTGGTCAGCGAGGGGGCAGGTTGAACAATTAATGATAGTAGGTGAATTACTGCTTGACTGCATCGTCTACATTGACTGCCCGAGCGAGAGGAGTGGCGCTATTATGATCAGTGACGCTGGCACGCGACTCTAAGGGTTGGCCAATTAATCGGCCGTTGAGTGACATATTGCCGATATGTGTAATGCGTGTCCACTGGCCATCATTGACCATACTTTGTTCAGCATAAAATCGCTCTTCGCTAGCTGTCGAAACCGCGCTCACACCGGTGTTCGGCGTACTTGCAACTTGAAATTGCGGCGTTACTGCCACAGGCTGCTGGATGCTAGCAAGTGGCGCCACCGTGGTAATGTTAGTATTGCTTGTCAATGATAAGAACTGATAACCAACAACGGCCATCAAAACGAAAGAAGCGGCGGCGGCAAAACTTATTAAAGGTTTACGTTTTTGTATATCCGCAGGAACAACTGCAACAGCGGTTTTTGACGGCAATTCTACAACATTCGTAGCATTAGTCTCATCAGCGATGCTCGAAGGTGATGGTGAGAGCAACGCAGGTTCTGCTTCAACGGCCACCTGGATACGAGCGAACAGCGCGTTTGATGGGTTTGCAGGCAAATCTTTTTTGATCGCCTGGCCAATCAGACTGTAACGTGCCCAGCGTTGCTGAGATTCGCTATCTTGTTTTAATTTATCGAACACTTTCTTACGTGCTGTCGCCTCAAGTTCACCATCGATTAATGACGAAATGCTTTCATTCAAATCAATAGACATATGATTCCACCTTCATTATTGTTACCGTCTCTATGGCACCCGGCGATCTATCGCTGGGGTTAAGCCCAAAATGCCACGTTGTAAATCTATAAATTTATGCGCTAAAATCAAACTAACTAGCGCGGAATGAGTATCTCAATTTCATGATACCCCTATAGACAGCGCTCAACTCACTGAGTTCGCCTGGTTCATGCTGTCTCCTGACAGCTTCTCTAACTCAACTCAACAACGGCGACAATTTTTTGTCGATCGCTTCCCTGGCTCGAAAAATCCGCGACCTAACCGTCCCTACCGGACAATCCATCGCCGAAGCAATTTCTTCGTAACTGAGGCCTTCCATTTCACGCAGTGTGATGGCTGTTCTGAGATCTTCAGGTAGTTGGTCAATAGCTTTGTATACGACTGCTTCGATCTCATCCTTGAGTAAAATATTCTCTGGCGTAGCGATATCTCGTAAGGCGGAGCCACCGACATATTGCTCAGCCTCATCCGCATCGATGTCACTTTCAGGCGGTCTTCTGCCCTGGGAAATGAGAAAATTTTTCGCTGTATTGATCGCTATCCGATAAAGCCAGGTATAAAACGCACTGTCACCACGAAAACGCGGTAACGCGCGATAGGCTTTTATAAATGCTTCCTGCGCGACATCTTGTGTCTCCGCCTCGTCACGGATATAGCGTGAAATCAGCTTTACGATTTTATGCTGATATTTCAACACCAACAAATCAAAGGCTTTTTTGTCACCGCGCTGAACGCGTTCAACCAGCTCCTGATCTATCGCACCCTCACTCACTCGAGGGTTCCTTGCTTCCTGAGATGGAAGCCCACTGACTACTGACATAGACACCTCTCTTCATGTATGACTCTATAAACAGACCCCTGTTAACCCTAAATAATTCCCAAAAATGTTTGACCAATTTATTAATTCATCCGTATAGTGTTATTGTTATGCATCTGTTACATTCCTAATTAAACCAAAATCACCCGAATTTACAAGTATTTATCATGAAAAATCAGTATCAATACGATGCCTTGGTCATTGGTGCCGGTGCTGCAGGCCTGAGCCTGGCACTCAGTTTGTCCGCTCATTGCCGAGTAGCAGTGCTCGCCAAAAGTGAATTGACAGAAGGATCGACATTATACGCTCAAGGTGGCATTTCTGCAGTAATAGATCAGGATGACACCATCGAATCACATATTCGGGATACATTGAATACCGGCGGCAATATTTGCAACCCTGAGGCGGTTAAGTTTACCGTTAAAAATGGTGCAAAAGCGATAAATTGGCTGATTGAAAACGAGGTCCGGTTTACCAAGCAAAAACAAGCTAATGGCGCTCAGCAGTACCATCTCACGCGTGAAGGTGGGCATAGTCACCGCCGAGTTTTACATTCAGCCGATACCACGGGGCGCGAAATAGAACTATCACTGGAAAAACAAGTTAAGCGTCACGCTAATATTGAGTTGTTTGAAAATCACCTCGCAGTTGATTTAATCACCCGTAAAAAACTCGGGCATAATGACAATCGTTGCCTGGGTGCTTATGTATTTGACCGGAAACAACAAAAAGTCGTTGTTTTTAGAGCCAAAAATGTGGTGTTAGCGACCGGTGGGGCAAGTAAGGTCTACCTCTACACCAGTAACCCGGACGTTTCTACCGGTGATGGCATTGCAATCGCCTGGCGCGCGGGTTGCCGGGTGGCCAATATGGAATTTATCCAGTTTCACCCGACCTGTCTGTATCACCCTAAAGCCAAATCATTCCTCATATCCGAAGCTGTCAGGGGCGAAGGCGGCAAACTCTTGTTACCCGACGGTACGCCATTTATGCATCGATTTGATGCACGAGGTGAGCTTGCGCCACGGGATATTGTCGCTCGCGCTATTGATCACGAAATGAAACGCCTCGGTGCTGATCACCTGCTATTAGACATCAGTTATAAGTCGGCCGACTTTATTACTTCGCATTTCCCCAATATTTATGAGCGCAGTAAAACGTTTGGTTATGACATGACAAAAGAACCACTGCCGATTGTGCCGGCTGCGCATTATACCTGCGGCGGAGTAATGACCGACTTACATGGACAAACCGATTTACCCGGTTTATATGCCGTCGGTGAAGTGGCTTATACTGGTTTGCACGGCGCAAACCGCATGGCCAGTAATTCTTTGCTGGAATGCATCGTTTACGCATTTTCTGCCGCCCAGGATATTATTGACAAACACACCAATATCGAGATGCCAGATCCTTTACCCCCATGGGATGAGAGTCGAGTAACTGACTCCGATGAAGAAGTCGTGGTTTCGCATAACTGGGAAGAGTTACGCCGTTTTATGTGGGATTATGTCGGCATCGTCAGAACCGACAAACGCCTGCAGCGCGCCAAGCGTCGGGTAGACATGTTGCAAAATGAAATCACCGAGTACTATAGCAATTTCCGCGTCAGCAACGACTTACTGGAACTGCGTAATCT
>CALZHW010000078.1:0-5546 GCA_945787125.1 uncultured Ectothiorhodospiraceae bacterium | reverse complement strand
TCGTCAGAACCGACAAACGCCTGCAGCGCGCCAAGCGTCGGGTAGACATGTTGCAAAATGAAATCACCGAGTACTATAGCAATTTCCGCGTCAGCAACGACTTACTGGAACTGCGTAATCTCGTTCAAGTGGCGGAGTTAATTATTCAATCGGCAATGCTACGTAAGGAAAGCCGTGGTTTACACTACACGCTAGATTACCCCGAAACGGATGATAAGAATTTTTGTCGCAGTACGATTTTAACGCCAGCTAGCCCACATTCCTCACAGGGGCGCGATGATGTCGCGTAGGTGGGACGAGGAACGTACCCAATCTACAAAAAAAATCAATCAAATAAAGTTTGCGCCGTAGTTTTTAATCTAACCCGCAACCGACGATGGGAATCTATGTGACTATTATCGCCAAGCAAGATCACGGCTTGCGAAAGCCACTGACCAGGCACTTTAAACCTCAGTACGGTTAACCAGGGGGAAACAAAACTATCCCGCTGTAATTGCACCTGTTGCTTTATGCCGCTTCTGCGGACAATATACCAACAATCATTATCATCCCAAACTAGCTTTACCACGGCGTTGGCCGATTTTCGCAGTGCATGCAGAACTATTGCGCGCACCGCACTAAACAGAGCAAACATTGCCAATGCCAGCAAAGCTATCAGTGGCAACGCAACAAAATAAAGCGCCACTATCGCCAGAAGGTGGGAAAATACCAGCGCAATAAAAAGCAGACGTGATGAGTAAAGTTCAAGCTGTAGCGGCGAGGCATATTTTTTTGATAACACGGGCAATTTCTGCATCGCCCGGCGGGGCTTTTTTTATAAAATATTCAAAAAGCTGTTGGTCAGATTCAAGCAACAAATCCTGAAAAATAAATTTTTCTTTATCGCTCAAGTCTTGGTAGCCCTTATCGATAAACCCCCCTAACAGCAAATCCAACTCAAGCAAACCGCGACGGCACGCCCAGCGCAGCCGTCTTTCTCCGAGCAATTCTTTTTCGACATTCACTTCAAATGACATGTTTCAGCATCTTCTTCTTGATATCACCAATCGCTTTACTGGGGTTCAACCCCTTGGGGCAGACATTAGTGCAATTCATAATGGAATGACAACGAAACAATTTGTAAGGCCCTTCCAACTCAGATAATCGCTCCGCCGTTGCACTATCACGGCTATCATTAATAAACCGTGCAGCCTGCAACAACGCTGCCGGGCCTCGAAATTTTTCAGGATTCCACCAGAATGATGGACAAGCCGTTGAGCAACAAGCGCAGAGCACACATTCATACAAGCCATCGAGTTTTTCGCGTTCTGCCGGGGATTGCAAGCGTTCAATTTCAGGCTCCGGTTCATGCCCCATTAAATAGGGCTTTACCGCGCGGTACTGCTCATAAAATTGCGATAAATCCACGACCAAGTCGCGCACCACTGGCATACCCGGCAAAGGATTTATCGTTACCGGCCCTTTCAAAGAAGAAACAGCCGTCACACAAGAAAGCCCATTTGTACCATTCATATTCATGCCATCCGAACCACAGACGCCTTCACCACAGGAATGCCGGAAACTCAAACTGGGATCTTGCTCTTTGATTTTCATTAGAGCACCCAGCACCATCATGCCAGCACTTACCTCAACATCATATTCCTGCCGATAAGGCTTTTCGTCCGTTTCCGGGTTATATCGATAAATTGAAAATTTCATAATAATCCCATATTGTTATCCAGTACAAAACAGCGCTGAATTTAATACTCACAATCGCAGTTCAAAGTTACAATAGTGCCACCTTCCAGCACCCGTAGCGGCAAAACCTTACCGAGAGACGCCGTGAATACGTCCCTGTAGGCTTGGCGGCAGCATCCCTGCTGCCAACACTCTCGACTCTCGACTCCAAATAAGGCCTTGCCACTACGAGCGCTGACTACGGGAAATTGTTTGAACTCCGATTGTGCGTTAGTACACACGCTCCTTCGGTGGAAAGGTGTCTACAGTTAACGGCTTAGTTCTCACGGGTTTATAATCCAGCTGTTCGTCTTGCATAAAAAATAACGAATGTTTCATCCAATTCTTATCATCACGCACAGGGAAATCAACCCGACTATGCGCACCGCGACTTTCCTGTCTCGCATAAGCAGAATGTATCGTTGCCAGAGCGATTTCTACCAGATTTTCCAGCTCCAATGCTTCAATTCGTGCGGTATTAAAAACATTGCTGTGGTCAGTTAATCGGGCGTTGACCATGCGCGCTTTAATCGCACGAATTTTCTCAATGCCGTCTTTTAATATTTCCTCCGTGCGAAATACACCACAATGACTTTCCATTTCCTTTTGTAAATCAATACGGATTTGTGTAACAGACTCGCCATCACTCGTATCATCCCAGCGCCGTAGACGCTGCATAGCTTGCTCAACACTGTCCCAATTCATTGGCCGGTGATGACGATTACTTTTAAGAAACTCCACTATATGATTGCCTGCACTACGGCCAAATACAATAATATCAAGCAGCGAATTGCCTCCCAGACGGTTAGCGCCATGCACCGAAACACAAGCACACTCACCCACCGCATAAAGTCCCGGTATCGCTTCCTCGGCACTATGCTTCACCGGCACGACCACCTGACCAAATCGATTTGTCGGAATACCACCCATGGTGTAATGTGCGGTTGGGTAAATCGGTATCGACTCTTCAATAGGATCGACGTTCATAAACGTGATCGAGGTATCGCGAATGCCGGGCAAGCGTTGCTTAATGACATCCGCGCCGAGATGGTCAAGCTTGAGCAGCACATAATCTTTATTCGGCCCACAGCCTCGGCCTTCTTTGACTTCCATATAGATCGCCCGACTGACGACATCACGGCTTGCAAGGTCTCTGGCATTTGGCGCATAGCGCTCCATAAAACGCTCACCATCATTATTCACCAAGTAACCGCCTTCGCCACGCACCCCCTCGGTGATCAGCATGCCTTTGCCAGCGATTCCGGTTGGATGAAATTGAAAGAACTCCATGTCTTGCAACGGTATGCCGGCGCGCAATGCCATACCCATTCCATCACCGGTATTAATTTGCGCATTGGTATTGGTGCGGAATATTCGGCCGACACCGCCAGTGGCTAACAAGGTCGTTTTTGCTTCGATAACCAGCGGCTCACCGGTTTCAATTTCCAGCACCAAGGCACCTAAAATATTGCCTTCGTCGTCGTTGATAAGGTCAATCGCATAATATTCATCGAAAAAATGCGTCTTGGCGGCAATATTTTGCTGATACAGCGAATGTAAAATAGCGTGACCGGTGCGATCCGCTGCGGCACAGGTTCGTGCCGCTTGCGCGCCGCCAAAATCCTGACTTTGCCCGCCAAACGCGCGTTGATAAATTTTACCGTTGTCCAGTCGCGAAAACGGTACACCGGCGTGTTCAAGCTCGTAAACCAGATGAGAGGCTGCACGACACATGTATTCTACGGCGTCCTGATCGGCAAGATAATCACTGCCTTTAATCGTGTCGTACATATGCCAATGCCAGTTATCCGGCAATACATTGGCCAACGCTGCATTCACCCCACCCTGCGCGGCAACTGTGTGAGAACGTGTCGGAAACACCTTTGATACCACCGCAACATTGGCATCGGCATGCGCAAGCTGCAGTGCCGCACGTAACCCACCACCGCCGGCACCAATAACCAAAGAATCGAACTTACGAACTGGAAGTATCATGAATGTCCCACCATAAAGAATATTTTCATCATCCAAAGCAACATTGCGATTAAATAAAAACCAAAAAGTGATAATACGACAAAGCGTAAGCCATCCCGGTGAACGTAATCCATAATCGCATCACGCACACCAATCCACGCATGCGCGAACAGGGCGAGCCAAAACAAAATAATAATCACATTCCAAACAGGATCAGCCATCCATTGCTGCCATAGCGTGAAATCTTCTATATTGCCCGCGACAACTTTAAGGATGAATAATACTATTGCTACGAGCATGAAAACCGCGCTCAGTCGCTGCACTGCCCAGGGTCGAATACCGCCGCTCAATAAACTCATAACACCCACCCTATTAGGAAAATCATTGCTATGGCCTCGGCGACGAATACCGCTTTCGCAAACAATAATGCTTGATGTTTTTCAATACCAATATCGAGATCCAGCAATAAAAAGCGTATGCCGGCAAAAAAGTGATGTGCCAAAGCCCAGAGAATAATAATCACCAGCAATGAGACAAAAAAACCTTCCAATATATTGTTGGCAGCAGCAAAACCAGCCGGGCTTTCAAGCGACAGATTTAATAAGTACAACCAAAATGGGATGCTTAATACAAGCAAAATCCCGGATATTCGATGCGCAATAGAAACCACACCGGTGACAGGAAGTTTGATACGGAACAAATCGAGATATTTTGGTCGATTTTTTTGCAGAGAAGTCTTCATCTAGTCTTGCGTCCTTCTAAAGCGATAAAGCTGGGCGAAATCTTAAACAACAGGTATTCTAAGGAGTGGACACCATTGCTTTATTCGCAGCATATTCCATTTTTCGGGTAAAAAGTATTTACCATTTAGTGCAGTGAGTCAAATAGTTACGTAATCTGCTAAGAAAACATAACTGCTAAGCACTTAACTTGCAAATCATCGAAAGCAAACCGACAATCCAAGCAATTTTGATACCGTGTTTAAACCTAGATTCCGCAGTTGAACGTTTACAGATCAAAATAACATTATGAATTTGTTAAATATATCAACTACACTGTAGCTCATCCTTTTGGTGAGTCACTGCAACCTGTATTGCACGCCCTTTTGCACTGCTTTGCTATATGAACTATTTCCCAAAGGGAACAACCATTTGGGAAATAGTTCATTACGCAATTCAGCACAAAATGACGCACACTACAGGCTACTCAACTGCGGATTCTAGGTTAAACGATCGAACATCTACTGGTTTCAAAGATCAGTTTTAAAGCGTAAAATAGTTTATGTAACTAAGGATACTAACGAAAACCTCATGATAACTATGATTAATACCAAACGCTTACCCATAGCCGAAAATGCAGTCTGCCAATTGGATGCATTCAAGGTCATTAAATTCACCGGCGAAGATAGCCAAAGCTTTTTACAAGGGCAGTTGAGTAATGACCTGAACAGTTTAAATGACGGACAATGCCAGTTGAATAGCTACAACAGCCCTAAGGGTAGGATGTACGCCAGTTTTTATCTGACTCACTTGGGTGATGCTTATTACCTGATTGTTCCCAGTGAAATCACAGCGATGTTGATCAAGCGCTGGCAAATGTTTGTGATGCGCGCCAAGGTTACAGTCGAAGACTTGAGTGAGCGCGTAAAATGCCTGGGAATTAGTGGCAGTGATGCAATTGCACAGTTGGCGGCCCTCACAACAGTACCCGACGCAGCGATGACCGCATGCCTGAGTGATGAGGTAGCTTGTTTGCGCATTGATGATGACCGGGTGCTCTGTTTTGCTGAAGATATCAGCCAATTTGTTGAACCATTGAGTCAGACAATAAAAATCTCCGATAGCGAGCACTGGCGT
>CALZHW010000077.1 GCA_945787125.1 uncultured Ectothiorhodospiraceae bacterium | reverse complement strand
GTAATCGCTAACGCCAGGTTAACCGAGGTTGTCGATTTACCTACACCGCCTTTACCCGATGCAACGGCTATAATATTTTTAACATTTTTTATGGGCGATACACCTTGCTGCACTTTATGCGACGTCACTTTGCAAGTGACATTGACCACCGCCGCAGAAACACCATCAATGGACTGAATAATATGAGTCAACGCGCTTTGCATTTCGGGGATAAAACCCGCTGCCGGATAACCCAGCACAATATCAACGGTGACACGGTTATTATCAACCGTGATATTTTTAATGGCTTTAGCGGAGACTAAATCTGATTCCAAATATGGATCGATATAGCCTTTTAAAGCGGTTTCAACCTGTAGCTGAGATACTGCTGACATTCTTCCCTTCCTCCAAACATTTTATACTACCAAGCCTGAGTCGCACCCGCATAACTTCATTTGATCTATTGATGAAACAAATCTATTCGCGTAATTTGCCCACTCTTGAGAGAATAGCCGGCAACGATCAGGCAACTTTGTGCACTATTTTATCGCACCTTCACGTCGAATCCGAGTTTATTCTCTAATCCATAAAAAAACGAGCATTAAACGATTCCTTTATGATCTATTTACTAGCTTTACTAAATTCTTTGTTACAATACAGGGCTTTAGAATCTAAAAGATTGAAAACCGCATGACGACCGAAAAACGCCAGATTTTAGTAACCAGCGCACTGCCTTACGCCAATGGGCCGATTCATATTGGGCACATGGTGGAGTATATTCAATCTGATATCTGGGTAAGGTATCAGAAGTTACGGGGAAACACCTGTTATTACGTTTGTGCTGACGATGCCCATGGCACCCCCATCATGCTGCACGCAGAAAAGCGTGGTATAACGCCAGAAGCGCTGATTACTGAAATTGCCCAGGAACACCAAGCGGATTTCAGGGATTTCCATATTGAATTTGACAACTATGGCTCAACCCATTCAACAGAGAATCAATCACTGGCTGAAAGCATTTATCTACGCCTGAAAGAAAAAGGCCACATTGCTAGCCGAAATATTAAGCAAGCCTATGACCCGGTAAAAAACATGTTTTTACCCGACCGCTATGTCAAAGGCGAGTGCCCTAAATGTGGTACCAAAGATCAATATGGCGACAACTGTGAAAATTGCGGCGCCACTTATTCGCCGACGGATTTAATAAACCCGGTTTCCGCGGTGTCTGGTGCCACACCAATTGAAAAAGAATCTGAACACTTATTCTTCAAACTTGGGGATTTTGAGCCCATGTTGCGAGAATGGACAGGCAATAACGGCCAGGAAAAGCCAGTGCAAACCATCCAGCGTGAAGTGAGCCACAAGCTCAAAGAATGGTTTGACGCAGGCCTGCAGGACTGGGACATTTCTCGTGATGCACCCTATTTCGGCTTTAAAATCCCCGAGACAGAAAACAAGTATTTTTACGTCTGGCTGGACGCCCCCATGGGTTACATCGCCAGCTTTAAGATGTTGTGCGAGCGCGAAGGCATTGATTTTGACACTTTCTGGAAGCCCAATAGCCAGGCGGAGCTTTACCATTTTATTGGTAAAGACATCATTAACTTCCACACCTTGTTTTGGCCTGCGGTGTTAGATGGCGCCGATTTAAGAAAGCCGACTGCCGTTTTTGCCCACGGCTTTCTCACGGTCAATGGCAACAAAATGTCTAAATCGCGCGGAACATTCATTAAGGCGCGGACGTATCTCGACGCATTGAACCCTGAGTATTTACGCTATTATTTTGCAGCACGTTTAAACAATCGAATTGACGACCTGGATCTCAATTTTGACGATTTCGTGCAGCGGGTTAATGCGGATCTGGTAGGCAAAGTCGTCAACATTGCTAGCCGTTGTGCGGGTTTCATTGTCAAAAAGTTTGAAAGAACCTTAGCCTCCGAAAATACCGAGCCAGCGCTGTTACAACATTTCATTGATAAAGGCGCTACGATTGCGGCCAGTTACGAAAATCGAGAATTCAGTGCCGCCATGCGGGAAATCATGGAATTGGCTGATCACGCCAACCAATATATTGATGAAAAACAACCTTGGGTAGTCGCCAAACAAGAAGGCCAGGAACAGGCGCTGCAAGAAATCTGCAGTGTGGGCATTAATTTGTTCCGGCTGATCATGCTGTATTTGAAACCCGTGTTACCTGCAACCGCTGAGAAAGCAGAGGCCTTTTTAAATTGCCCAGCACTCACCTGGGAAAACCGCCATAAAGCACTGCTCGACCATCAAATTAATAAATTTAAACCCTTGCTAACCCGGGTGGATGAGGAAAAAATTCAACAAATGGTTGAAACAAGTCAGGAAGACATGGCGCCTGCCGTGAGCGGTCCATTAGCAGACGAGCCCATTGCAGAGACTATTGAATACGCCGATTTCGCCAAAATAGATTTGCGCATCGTAAAGATCACCCATGCGGAATACGTTGAAGGCGCGGACAAACTTTTGCGTCTGGAATTGGATCTGGGTGGTGAATCTCGTCAGGTATTTGCTGGCATCCGCTCGGCCTACGAACCCAAGAGTCTGATTGGCAAACAAACGGTCATGGTGGCCAATATGGCGCCGAGAAAAATGAAATTTGGATTGTCAGATGGCATGGTGTTAGCCGCCGGCCCAGGTGGCAAAGATTTATGGATACTGGAACCGCAAGAAGGTGCTGAACCGGGAATGCGCGTCAAGTAACACCTACAGTTTGTGTCTTTGCATCTGCGGCCTGTAGCCGCATAATAGACATTCCTGAGTAAAATACTAGGATATTGATAGAAATGACAGAATTTGCCTTAATAATGGTAAGCACCGTGCTGGTGAACAATTTTGTGCTGGTTAAATTCCTGGGACTTTGCCCTTTCATGGGCGTCTCAAAAAAACTCGAAACAGCCACCGGCATGGCATTAGCGACGACGTTTGTACTAACACTCTCATCGGTGTGCAGCTATCTGGTCAACACCTATTTACTTGCACCGTTGGAATTGGAATATCTACGCACAATCGCATTTATTTTGGTGATTGCCGGCGTTGTGCAAGTCACCGAAATGGTGGTGCACAAATCCAGCCCGCTGTTGTATCAAGTGCTGGGCATTTATCTGCCACTAATCACAACGAACTGTGCCGTGCTTGGCGTGGCTTTACTGAATGTCCAGCAGGATTACGGTTTTCTTGAGTCTGCCACTTACGGCTTTGGCGCATCTATTGGTTTTTCTATGGTGCTTATTCTTTTTTCAGCGATGCGCGAACGTTTGGCGGCGGCTGATATTCCGGTTGCCTTTCAAGGCCCGGCTATCGCTTTTGTTACCGCGGGTCTAATGTCAATGGCGTTTATGGGATTTTCAGGGTTAGTGCAAGGATAATGATTTCAGCAATTATCGTTCTCGGCCTGCTGGCAGGCATTTTTGGTCTCATTTTAGGTTTTGCTGCGATTCAATTTAAAGTCGAAGGCGACCCATTAGTTGAAAAAATTGACGCCCTGTTGCCACAGACACAGTGCGGCCAGTGCGGTTACCCGGGCTGTAAACCCTACGCAAAAGCGATTGCTAACGACGAGGCGGATATCAACCAATGCCCGCCCGGCGGAGAAGTCACTATCATTGCCTTGGCAGATTTGCTCGACCGTGAGCCTAAACCGCTCAATCCAGAAAACGGCACTGAGAGTGAAGTAACCGTGGTCACTATTGACGAGCAAATTTGCATCGGCTGCACCTTGTGCATTCAAGCCTGCCCGGTTGACGCCATCGTGGGTGCGGCGAAACAAATGCACACCGTGATCACCGACGAATGCACCGGTTGTAATTTGTGTATACCACCCTGCCCGGTTGAGTGCATTGATATCATACCGATCAAAACCAGCCTCGCTACCTGGCAATGGGATAAACCCGACGAAACGCGAACCGATGACACAAAAACAGCGGAGCCCGCGTTATGATTAACAAACTCTTTGATTTCATCGGTGGAGTGCAGATACCGTATTATAAAGAAATGTCGACTCAGGATTCTATTGGCTCAGTCGCGTTGCCCAGTCAATTGATATTACCCTTGAGCCAACACATCGGTGCCGCCGCAGAACCCATCGTCACAGTTGGCCAGGCCGTGCTAAAAGGCGAAGAAATTGCAAAAGCCACCGGTTATGTATCCGCACCTTTGCATGCGCCAACCTCTGGCACCATAACCGATATCGGCGATTATCCTTTGCCGCATCCTTCCGGAATGCGCGCACCGTGCATAATTCTGACACCCGATGGCGAAAATCAGTGGATGCCATTACAACCACATTCACACGATTATCAAACGCTAGATCCTTCCACATTACGTAATATCGTGCGTGGTGCAGGTATTGTCGGGTTAGGTGGTGCGGGCTTCCCTACCTTTATTAAACACAACCCCGGCCCAAATGGACACGTAGAAACCTTAATTTTAAACGGCGCAGAGTGCGAACCTTACATCACCTGTGATGACGCACTCATGCGCGAGCGGCCGGAACAAATACTTGCTGGCTTGAAAATTATTAAACACGCATTGAACGCCAAACGCTGCATTATCGCCATAGAAGATAACAAACCCAAAGCGATTGAATGCCTGCGTAGTGCATTAATGATCTACCCCATCGAAAACACTGAAGTGATTGCGATCCCTACTATTTATCCCGCTGGCAGCGAAAAGCAATTGATCTATACCGTCACTGGCAAACAAGTGCCTAAAGATGGCTTACCCATTAATATCGGGGTGGTTTGCCAAAACGCCGGAACCTGTGCAGCGGTGCATCTGGCGATTGAAAAAGGCCAGCCGCTGGTTTCTCGCGTTGTGACAGTCAGTGGTGATGTTGGTAAACCACGCAATGTTGATGTTCCTATCGGTATGCCGATTGATGAATTAATCCAACAATGTGGCGGCATCACCGGCTCTTTGCGCCGCTTAATTATCGGTGGCCCGATGATGGGTTTCGCCATGCATCAACTGGAAATTCCTATCGTTAAAACCTCTAACTGCGTATTGGTAGACGCAGGCAATGCAGAGCATCTCAAACCGCGTGACGAGGTCATGCCGTGCATCCGCTGCGGTAGCTGTGCCGAAGTCTGTCCGGTGTCGTTGCTGCCCCAACAGTTATATTGGTATAGCAAAGACCTGGACCTAGAAAAAGCCCAATCACACTATTTGTTTGACTGCATAGAGTGCGGCTGCTGTGATTATGTCTGCCCTAGTCAAATACCCTTGGTACAGTATTATCGACATGCTAAAGCGGAAATCTGGAAGCGTGAACGAGAAACGCAAAAATCCGATGCTGCACGCGAACGCCATGAATTTCGTTTGTTTCGTATCGAACGCGAGAAAGAAGAAAAAGCCGCACGACACAAACAAAAAAAAGCCGCGCTTAAAACCAATGCAGTCGCGGCCAATGCGACCGATAGCGAGCCCAGCAAAAAACACAACGACCCTAAACAAGCCGCAATACTTGCGGCCATGGAACGCGTTAAAGCCAAAAAATTGGAAAGTCAGATTGCACCAAAAAATACGGATAATTTAACCCCGGCGCAAAGAAAGACGATTGAAGAAATTGACAAAAACCGCAAAGAAAGAAATAACAAGGATACACCTGAGACATGAGTTTATACTCCCCAAGCTCGCCACACTTTCACGCTGACAACAGCGTCACTCAAGTGATGCTCAAAGTGCTTGTGGCACTGGTACCAGGCATTGCATTGTATGTTGTCTTTTTTGGCTTTGGTATTATATTTAACATTTTATTGGCTGTTATTACCGCACTGGGTTGCGAAGCCATTATGTTGAAATTACGCAAACGCCCTGTTTTGCCTTTTCTCTACGACGGAAGCGCACTGGTGACAGCGGTATTACTGGCCATTTCAATTCCTTCTATCGCGCCCTGGTGGATCATTTTTATTGGTGTAGCGTTCGCCATTGTTATCGCCAAACACCTCTATGGCGGGCTAGGTTACAACCCTTTTAACCCGGCCATGGTGGGTTATGCCATGCTGCTTATATCATACCCCAAAGAAATGACCAATTGGGCGCTCACCATTAGCAACACCAACAATTATCTTGGCCCGTGGGACAGCTTACTGGTTTTCTTGAAAGACAAACATGGTTTTGATGGCATCTCCGGTGCCACGCCATTAGACTATTTAAAAACCCAACTCAATCTGGATATGACCATCGC
This sequence comes from uncultured Ectothiorhodospiraceae bacterium, assembly GCA_945787125.1. Classification (GTDB taxonomy): domain Bacteria; phylum Pseudomonadota; class Gammaproteobacteria; order S012-40; family S012-40; genus CALZHW01. The sequence goes on along the minus strand of CALZHW010000077.1, from coordinate 11,515 downwards.
TGAAGCCATGCAACACAGTAGTTTCGGCCTATTAGGCGGCAGTGGTTTTGAATGGATCAGCCTGGCCTTTTTAGCCGGAGGCATTTGGCTGATTAAGCAAAAGATTATTAACTGGCATATCCCCGTTTCATTTTTAGCCAGCTTGTTTATTATCGCGTTGATATTCTACTTTATCGACAGTGACCGCTACGCCTCGCCGGTTTTTCACATCATCAGTGGCGCGAGCATACTCGGCGCATTTTTTATCGCCACCGACCCAGTCAGTGCCGCCACCACAGTCCGGGGTCGAATTATTTACGGCGCAGGCATTGGCGTTTTGATTTATGTTATCCGCACCTGGGGCGGCTACCCTGATGCTGTGGCGTTTGCCGTATTATTAATGAATATGTGCGCGCCAACCATCGACTATTACACCAAGCCAAAACCCTATGGACATTAAACTCTTAAAGCAAAATATGCTAGCAGCTGGCAAGGCGCTGGCGATATTTGCGGTCGTTGCCAGCGCCCTGGTCGCTCTGACGTATCAGATCACCAAAAACCAAATAGCCGCCAATGAACGCGAGTCGCTACTAAAAAGCCTACATGTGTTAGTCGATAAAGATCAGCATGACAATGATATGTATGTCGATAATATTACGCTCAGTGTGCCTAAGTTAAATTATCGTGATAACCCGATCACTATTTATCGTGCCCGACAAAACGGTAAACCAGTGGCCGCAATTTTTAATGTAACATCGCCCAAGGGTTACAGCGGGCCGATAAAGTTACTGATCGCGATTGATAATAACGATACGGTCATCGGCGTTAGAGTCATTAGCCACAAAGAAACTCCAGGGCTTGGCGATGCTATTGATATTGAAAAATCTGATTGGATCAGGGTTTTTGAAGGCCGCAGTTTATCCAATCCCACAGAAAAAGGCTGGCGGGTAAAAAAAGATGGCGGTGAGTTTGACCAAATTACCAGTGCCACCATAACACCGCGCGCTATTGTTAAAACCACCTTGCAAACATTGCAATACTATACGGCACACAAACAGCAAGTGTTTGCCAAATCACAAGGGGAAAAAGATGCTCAGTAATTACGGAAAAATTGCCGTTGACAGCTTGTGGCACAACAATCCGATCCTAGTGCAGCTGTTAGGACTATGCCCATTGCTAGCCGTCTCTTCGACATTCATTAATTCGCTAGGACTGGGCATTGCAACGACCTTGGTTTTAATTGGTTCAAATGTCACGGTTTCCATGATCCGCCACAAAGTTAAACAAGAACTGCGCATACCTATTTTTGTGATGGTCATTGCCTCGTTTGTTACCATCGTCGAACTAGCCATGAATGCGTACTTACATGAACTGTATAAAATACTCGGGATATTTATTCCTTTGATCGTAACAAACTGTGTCATCATTGCCAGAGCGGAAGCATTCGCTTCAAAAAATGATATGAAAAGCTCGTTCATTGATGGTCTAACGATGGGGCTCGGCTTCACATTCATTTTACTATTGCTTGGCAGCATGCGTGAAATAATTGGTCAGGGCACACTTTTCAGCCAGGCCCACTTGATGTTTGGCGAAGGCTTTCGCGAAATGCAAGTCACTTTGATCAGTGACTACAGCGGCTTTTTATTAGCGATACTTCCGCCTGGTGCATTTATTGGAATTGGATTATTAATCGCGCTGAGAAATGTTATTGAACAAAAACGCAAAGCGCGGTTGGCACGTCAACCTGTGTTACCCGTTGCAGAACATAATCAGGCATAATGAATCCAAGCAAACGTGCCGAAATATTTAGTCGACTCAAAGCGCAAAATCCAACACCAACGACGGAACTAAATTTTTCCTCACCGTTTGAATTGCTAATTGCCGTTTTGTTATCCGCACAAGCTACGGATGTTAGTGTCAACAAAGCCACTAACAAACTATTTCCGGTGGCAAACACACCGGAAAGCATGCTCAAGCTTGGTTTAACAAAACTAAAGTCTTATATTAAGACTATTGGCCTGTACAATACCAAGGCGGAAAATTCACTCAAAACGTGCAAAATATTAATCGACAAACATAATAGCGAAGTCCCAAATGATCGCAAAGCCCTAGAGGCGTTACCCGGAGTAGGACGCAAAACGGCCAATGTCGTGCTCAATACAGCCTTTGGTGAACCCACTATCGCAGTGGATACGCATATATTCCGGGTAAGCAATCGAACCAAGTTAGCACCGGGTAAAAATGTCGATGAAGTTGAAAAAAAACTTCTCAGATTTGTGCCTGATGAGTTCAAACAGGATGCGCATCATTGGTTAATTTTACACGGACGTTATGTCTGCGTTGCACGCAAGCCCCGCTGTGGTGCTTGCATTATTGAAGATCTTTGCGAATTTAAAGATAAAACAGAATATTAAGGATAGCACGTGTTTTCTCAAGACCGAAACCAGTTAAGACAGGTTTTTTTCCAGGCCTGGCAAAAAAGTAAAACTAAACAAACCTTAGAGCCCATGGAGAAAGTGATTGTCAATGTGCTGAATTTGCACCCAGAGTATCAGTCATTTTTTGATAACCCGGATAGCAATCTGGAAAAAGATTTTTCACCCGAGATGGGAGAAACCAATCCTTTCCTGCATTTAAGCATGCATATTTCAATACACGAACAACTCAGTATCAATCAACCTGTCGGCATTCAGGAAATTTATCAGAAAATCCTCAAACAAACGAATGATCCACATGAAGTCGAACACCAAATCATGGATTGTCTCGGTGAAATGATCTGGAAAGCACAGCGTGAAAATCGAGCACCTTCGGAACAGGATTATTTAACCTGCCTCAACAGTAAAAGTACAAAATAAAGCATGGGAGAAAAACCTTAGGCTCTTTTAGGCAGTACGAGCTCGATGTCTATTATAGAACCGGCTGGGCAGGCTTAATGATTTTATACCTTATCACTCGTGAGCGAAGCAGCCTGAAGTTGATCCAACCATTCAAGGCTACGCGGCCACAATACATCACGCATTGACTGTGTAAAAAAACCAAAATGCCCGATTTTTTTTAGCTGAAACTGTTCAGGCGATAAATATTCGCTTTTCTGGTTTGCTCCTGCGTACATCGGCTTTAGTGCCTCAATCGAAGTCTTGGGAGCCATCCAATCATCACTAAACCCTACGAATATGATATTTAGCTGGTTCATATCGAGATAGTCTATCCGATCAACATCCTGTAAAAAATAGTCTTCATTACGGCACCAACGTGCCCACTGCAGTGCGGCACCCGCAGGTAAGTTTTCTCCTAGCTTCAGTAATTTTGTTGGAAAAAATCCCAGCAAAGAGGAGGAGAGCGGCATTAATAGGTACCACAATCCAAATAGGGCAAACCTTTGTGGTATAGGCCACAAACGCCAGTAACCACTCTGCGCACTTATTGCCAAGATACCTTCAACATACCTTGTATGAGCGCAAAGCCTAGGCAATTGGCCTCCAAAACTGTGGCCAACAAGATAGATATCTTTATCCTGATAGGTAGATCGAGCAAAATCAACAACAGTCGCATAATCTTTTGTCGCCCAAGTCATTAAATCTGTTTTCTCGCCGCGAGGAAGCAAACTTTCGCCAATGCCCCGGTAGTCATAAGCAATAACAACATAACCGTTTTGTGATAGGTAACGTGCAAAATGTCGATAAAAACGCGCCGGCACAGCCACCGCCGGATTTATAATTACCACCGCTTTTGCAGCGGAATCGTGTTCGTATACTCGAGCATTCAGCGTAACTCCCTGCTTTAGGGTTAATGTCACTGGTGTTTCCATTAACTAATTAATGCCCACAAGATTAAGATAATCCGCCGTCTTTTCTAGGCTTGGAAAATGTCCGCAAGTAGAAAATTGGATGTAATTGGCATTTGGTGTATGTTGCAAAACGGATTTCATGTCACTTCCTGCATGGGTTATGTCATTCTTTCCCCAAATGACTGTTGAATCATGGGGGACACTCAAACTAGTACCATCAAGCTGCAGCACTTGCTGATATGCATCGGCAAGTCTGAACTGCGCGCCCTGTTTAAACGCTGACAATACCGGGTTTAAATAGGCTAGGTACTGGTTTTTATGAGCATCACAAAGCGCCACGCGATACCAGTTTCTGGCCACCATAGACTTCATTGTTTTCATAAACAGCTGGCCGATAAACGGGGTCTTGATAATGTTGAGTAAATCCACAGTATTTAACCACTTCTTTGACTCGTCTACGGAACAGCACTGCAATAAGTATAGCTGATTAAAATAACTGGGTGATGCCTTTGCCATATATAATAGTATCAAAGCCCCCAAGCAGGGTACTTCCACATCAGCCCTTTTAATATCCAACTTATTAAACAGCGTTGTTAAAACATTAATATACTCTGGCATCGAATAAGAAAAACGGTGATTAACCTTGGAATACCCAAAACCAGGTAATTCAACACAAAACGTATTATATTGCTGTGCAATCTGCGGCAGCACTGCTAGATGATGTTCGATCAGATTGGGTGGGTCAGGAAATACAACAAAATTTTTCTTATGCCGTGTTTTTGAGCGCCACACTCGTATATTGCTATTGCCACAATCTACAAATTGAAATGTTACATCCTTCACAATTGATCCCCTTGAAAAATGATGCTCAAGCAACCGACTGATTTGTCACCGTCCCTGGCCTGAAATAAACAGCAGGCAGACTTTTAAATGTCAGTTTTTCAACTGGACCGTAAAGAATCGTGTCCAACCAATTACGCACATCATCCCATGCTGAAATGGGCATTACCTTGGGATCAAAAAAACCCGAATGACCAATGGCAGACAGCGCGTAATAGTGTGGCGACACGTGGCTGCGCCACACTGATGCATTCTTGTAATAATTGAAGGCTAGGTCATCAACTGTTCGCTCTGGTGCGTAGTTTAAGTCATCGGTAAAACTCAAGGATAGTATCGGCGCTGTAAATTGCTCAAAGCGATCAACAAAAGAATTATCATCTCGATCAAGATAGTCAATACATGTCGTCCATCTTATATAATCCTGGGCAACGGCCCTCGGCAAATCATCCAAACCAAACCATTTCAGTGGAACATAGCCATGAATCTTTAGGCACAGTGGCATATAAACTTTAAAAAATGCAGCCACGACCCATTTATGCGGCGCTGGCCAATTCTTCCAGTATCCTTTTTGGGCCGCTACCGCCAACACAGCATCAATATCCTGAAAGTGTTTTGCCAATGGAATAATTTGACCGCCAATACTGTGCCCAGTAACAACGATACGTTGCGCCATTAAATGGTCTTTGGCCCAGCGGATGCAACAATCGAGATCATATCTTCCCCAAGAAACCATAGAATATCGCATATCAAATAATGCACTCACATTGGATTCGCCCATCCCACGATAGTCCAGCGTAAATACGTGCCATCCGTGTTCTGCAAAAAAGCGCGCAAAATTGAAATAGCGTTCCTGTCTTGCGCCAGTCGCCGGCAACACAATCATTGTTCTGTTATCTGGCGTCGGATTTCCTCGAAAATGATTTACCTTAATCGAAACATCATCTTCCGTCATTAACGTAAGTCCATATTGAGAAATATTCATGGCTACCGTCCCGCGCTCAATGATTTATGGAGTCTCTTTTACGGTTTTCCAGTTTTTCTTTACACCTGTTTCATGCACCGGTAAATCATTAATATCCGGAAATATCTTGTAACAGCTTTTCGGTTTTCGCAGCGCCATCCACGAACGCCACAAAGCTACACCCCAAGTTTCACTGCGATACGGATAACCATTTTCAATACAGAATTCTTCTATCCTTTTGCTGATTTTTGGATATTTTGTATGACTAAGCAATGGATAAAGGTGATGCTCTATTTGAAACTCCACACCTCCACAAATCAAACGACCAATCCAACCCGTCCGATAATTTATCGCTGTGAAAGTCTGTAAAGCCACAATATCAGTCGTATCAATGTCTTTATCTAACAGGATGGTCTCGGCAGTCATATGCGCCGGTGCAAACAATGCATACATCCCATAGGACATACCCACAAGACGCAGCGTATTAAACAACAACACATCCATGACACCAAAATAAAACGACGGAATCACGTACCAAACAATAATATGTAAAAACAATACCCCCAAATCTAGTAAGTGCTCCGGCTTCCGACGCAGGGGATCCATTAACTGTTGGATCAGATAACACCAGCTCTTCAGCACTACGCTAAAAGCGTTACCCACAAGAATGACAGGAAATATTAGCCATTGATATTTGAAATAAACTTTCTTCCAACCCTTTGCATTTTGATACTGTTCTTCTGTTAGTGCAACAATAGGGTACAGATCCACATCACCATCCCGACCAATGATATTGGGTAATTGATGGTGTATCACGTTGTGTTTGTGGTGCCAGAAATGTCGCGAAACTTGGAGAAAAAAAGTAAAACCAAAATACACCAGGAACTTGTTAACCCAAGGCTTATTACTCACACCGCCATGCCCGGCAGCATGTGCATTGGTCGACATCCCGAGCCCGCTTAGAATTATCAACCAGAAGCTAAAAAATTCACTTATTATCTCTTCGGTTGAATTGATCAGCCAGATCCCGATCACAGTCAACAATACAAAAAATACAGCTTGTGAAATAATTTTGACTGGCTCTTTTTTAAAAACAGCTTGTTGTGCCAAGTCCTCGCTCAGTTGTTGGAATCTTTTATCTGCTCTGTTCATTGTATTAATTCCTTCTGATTTTTAAATTCGTTGAAAGCGATGTTTCGCAGTGTAGTCCCTGCTGAAGAGCACCTGAAACACGCCTAGTTGGCTCGCTAAAGCGGCACTGATACCAATAGACAAATAAAAGCGCCACATGCGTTTGAAAGTTTCGTCATAATGATTTGAGGGCAGCATATCCTTATTCTGATCAAAAGCTTCAAGCCAACGGCGAGTTGTTACTGCATAGTGACGAACAATATTTTCCACATCAAGTATTGCCATATCATTGCTTTCAATATTGCTGGAAAAATCCGAAAGCGCGGGCGTGTCCGAACCGGGGAAAATATATTTTTGAATGAAAGGATCATGACTACGATCACTGGAGTTTGCACTGATGGCATGCACAAGCGCTAAACCGTCCTGGGTGAGTACATCTGCAATCTTAGCGAAATACTTCCTATAACGTCTCGGCGGTACGTGTTCGAGCATACCAACACTGACTATTTTGTTGAATTTTCCTTGAATGGTTTCAAAATCACCAGTGCATATAGTAATGCGATCATCCAGGTCATATTTATGTATGTGGTTCCTAGCTTTCTGGGTATGACTATTACTGTTGGAATAGCCTACACCAGTCACACCAAAGTGCGATGCAGCATAAATTAACAAGCCACCATTACCGCAACCAATATCCAAAAGGCAATCACCTTCTTTTAGATCTAGCTTCCTACATATCCGCTCAAGTTTATTTTTCTGCAGGGTATCAATATCATCATCCCAGCTATGTGCATAACCACAGGAATAGACCATAAACTCATCAAGCAGGAAATGTTCAAACAGATCATCACCAATATCGTAGTGTGCCCGAACATTGACAGCCTCTTGCTTGAAATAATTACTAAACAATACTTGCCCATAGCTCAATGCGAATCGCAAGCTCGATTTCACTTTATTCTGCAAATTCGCTTTTAGCAGCAGGGTGGTAAATGCAGGAAGATCGTCATCTTTGACTTCAAAGTAATGCATCATATAGGCTTCACCCAACCCTAGACTGCCTTTTGTCAAGGTCAGCTGATAAAATGCCGGATTATTAACGTATACAACAACACCGTCATCATTGTATGCTGCCTCATTCATCGACACCTGCTGCCCTAGATACCCATCTACCAAAACCAATTTCTGTTTTTCAATTTCTGCCTTGAGCAGCTTATGAAAAAGCAAACGACTAGCATTGTATTTCGTGGTTATTGACGGGTTTGTGTGAATGCTTGCTGTCAATTGTTGTGTTACTACCTTTTCCATGCCCTTAATCTCCTTAAGAAAAATATAGTGATAAGAAAATTCTACACAAATAAAAAATTAAAGATTGTGAAGAAATTTTTCTTGCAACTTTGAGATTTATAAGCTCCATATGAATCTCTAGCGAATTTCCGCTAGAGGTAAATCAGTTGGAACTCGATTTGGAACTGATTTTCTCAGGTCTTGTGCAGATGGGTCCGTCAACGCCTGCAAGAAATCCAGTAAATACTTTATATTTTTATCAGAGAAATTTTTCGGTGTTTCGATCTCTATAGCCTGTGCAATAGCAGCAGTGATCTCATTGTTATTAAACGCAAGGAGATCAACGGCATCTAAATCCGGTCTTGACGGCAAAACAAGTTGTGTAGGATCTGCATTAAACAGCGAATTAAGCGGATCTAGGTGATGGCGAATCATCAGCTCCAAGGAATTGAAAAACCCATCATGACCCCATGGCCCGGTTAAAAACACATTCCGTAACGATGGTGTTCTGAATTTATATCGATCATGTATTTCGCCTGTTACGCCTTCACGCCCAAAATCCTCTAAGCCACTTTCACCATCCCCAAACCCTGGACCCACTTGAGGTACGCCGATGGCATGAAAATCATGATCTGTTTGAAAAACACCACTGTGACAACTTGAGCATCCTGCTCGACCGTAAAATAGTCGCATACCTCGTTTAGCATTTTGACTCATAGCATGCGAATCGCCACGCAAGTAGCGATCAAATGGGCTGTTATCCGCACGAAACGCCACATCTTGAAAAGCGCCAAGCGCATTACCAAGATGAACAATCGACATTCGAGCTGGATCGTGATCAATATCGTCAAAAGCTTCAGTAAATAAATCCACGTATTCTGGAGCTGCTCTCAGTCGATTCATGATGCCTTCCCACACGGGCTCGTGAGGTGCAATGAGAGAAGCATCGGCAAGTTCATTGGTACCTGGTTGCCCGGTCATTTCTTGAATATCGGTTTGAGCGAAAATAGATAGAGCGGCTAAAGGGCTATCAAAACCAAAAGGAAGAATGTCTCCTGCAGGTGTTAAAAATCCTTGAGGAATAGTTTCGTCAACTTGCACACGGCCATCCCAAAATAAAGTTGTAAATGATTGATGCCCTAGATTGAATAACGGGGTCATATTGCGTATCCCCCGCGACTGAGGATCATTCACCGTAGACGGAAAATTTCCTGCATTGCGCAAAACCCCAAGCCCTTGCCCACCTGTGCCAATATTGACCGAAAGCCCATCAACTGTTGCTATAACTGGCGAGTGACAAGTCGCGCAAGAAATATTTCGATTACCACTGAGTTCTTTATCAAAAAATAGCAATTGCCCGAGCTTGATCTTCTCATCACTATGCTGTCTATATTCTTCATCTGTTACCGGTTCAGGTAGAGAATGATTGGCAGTCGCAGCCATTACGGATACACTGGGAAGTAGAAATGAGAATAAAAAATATACCACTGAAATAACCAAGCGACAATCAACTAGTCTTTTGTTAAACATTGCCTCTCTCCTTTTCTATTAAAATTTTCGCATTAATAAATCGAAACGTAGCTGAGTACTTACAAGTTAGAATTACTAGCCGTGAAGTTTATTGAAGCCACACCATGCTCACTTTTTCTCACCCATCACACCGAGGCTGCCTGACAGAGGCTAAGCAACTTCGGCTTCGCCTCTGCAAGTTTCACAGTATTCGCAACCATAGTTACTCAAAACAGATTTCACCTGCAACAACGCTATAATCTGCAACGCGATTATTTGGATCATCGCAAGCATTTGATATACCGTGCCACTCAATAGAGCCAGAAATCAAACCTGAGAATATCCCAGTCCCTGAACTAAAATTTGTAATCTCCGTCGCGTCGATGAGCTGTGGCATACCGTTTTCATCCGGACAACTTACAGCATTTGCAATAAACTCATCAGGCTGCTCCCCATCACCCGATGTCAATGTTCCAACACGGTTCCTGGTTCCGAAAACATGCCGTGTTAACGCACCAGTCTCAGTTAACATCAGCGGAGTTCCCTTCATCGGCCCTCTTAGATTTATCGTTTTCCTATGAGCCCCGTGAAAACTTGAAACGAGCATCATTTTATAGCGACCAACGATATCGGCAGAGTTTGTAGCTCTCGAAACTTCAAATGATCCGTACTTAACAGAATAACAACCACCTAATTTTTTTGCTGGCTTGCATTGCTAACACTGCAAAATAGTCCAAGAGAAACGACTAACGCTATTTTAAATTTCACTTTATTTATTTTGTTCAACATACAACGACTCCTTAAAATTGGCATTTACAAGACATTAAACATTAAATAGCCAAGCTCTTATGAATCACTATCATTCAAAAAAGTTAGGCGGGCTCCCAACAGCTTAATGAATCACTTCACTTCATCATTGACAACCCCCAAGCATCACACAGTAAAAACAATTTCAATTCAAATAATGAAAGAAACATACTAGGCTGCAACAGAATTTAATAATTCCACATCAAAGCTCGAAACACAATCTATTAGCTTGTGAATTAATGCACATATTATTTGTGACTAATGTCACATACAAAAAACCAATAGCCGGACTATAATTCTTGGATTTTTACTCAACTATTTAAATTCATGATTGTCATCATTCGTAATGGCAAATCCATAGCGAGAACGTTGGCGATCATTAATTATGAGTTATAACTTGATGTAAAAAAACAATTCGAAACAATTGCAACATGTGACATTTTTCTAGTGCAGATTGCTGAAGGAGTAACGATAGGAGAGGAAATAAAAATCTATTCTAACAGAGGAAGAAGAATAGTGAGCCATTCTACTCGCAAAGAGTTTAACTTAGCGCTCAACTGATGCGTTTAGATTTATAACTTATTCAATTGACTGGGGTAGGACATTTCCAAAACAATACACTCAACATCGCTTTTAAATGGGCTATGTATAACAACTACAGGACAGGTGTCCAGTTCATCTTGCGTCGTTTAACATTATCCTCGGCAGATGCTGCCGCAAAGTCTTTAATCTGAATATCGAGTTGAGGTAATTTTTCATTTAACGTATTAACATTAATTGTTGCATATCGATCACCATCAATTTCAGTCACAGAAAAAGGCATCACACCACAGACAGCACAAAATACAACATCAATATCTTTCGAGGCAAATTGATATACCTTAACATGTTCATCGAGGTCAATGTGAATGCTGAGTTTTCCTACTGGGTCTGAGGTGTAAACAACACCATGTTTGCTACAAAAAGTACAATTGCATGCACGAACTGAAAGCCTCGTTAGCGGCTGAGTAACATAGAAATGATAGGTAATATTGCCACAATAACAGCCGCCTTCAAGTATCATCATTTGATTCGTCTGAACTTGCGTCAAATCCCGCTCCTTGATCTCACTAATATTTAACGATTTAATTCACAATCGGAGCTCAAACTATTCCCCAGAATCAGCGCTCGTAGTGGCAAGACATTATCGAGAGTGTTGGCAGCAGGGACGCTGCCGT